>JACPIQ010000016.1 GCA_016188005.1 Candidatus Rokuibacteriota bacterium
GGGCGATGGGGAAGATCTGGGTGCCGCGGGCCACGTACTCCTTGATGGGGTCGTTCTGGACCTGGAGCGTGAACCGCCCCGGATCGATGCCGCGCTTGCGGCAGAGCGCGATGATCCAGGCCAGGAAGATCGGCCCGATGGCGTTGGCGGTGGTGAAGACGTGCCCCGCCTGCTCGACGTCGATCCCGTCGAAGAGCCGCTCGACATCCGCCAGCGAGGAGAGGGCCACGCCCACGCGCCCGACCTCTCCCTGGGCCATCGGGTGGTCGGAATCGAGCCCGATCTGCGTCGGCAGGTCGAGCGCCATGGAGACGCCGCCCGTGGCGCCCTGCTCGAGGAGGAACCGGTATCGCCGGTTGGCCTCCTCGGCCGAGCCGAAGCCGGCGTAGAACTCCCAGTGCCAGAAGGCGTTGCGATAGCCGGCGGCATCGCGCCCGCGCGTGTAGGGGTACTCCCCGGGCAGCCCCAGGTCGGCGAGGTAGCCCCAGCCGGCCTCCGCCATCTCGGCGGGCGTGTACACGGGGCGCAGGTCGAAGCCGCTCGGCGTCGTGAAGCGGGGCTTCCGCCCGGCGCCCAGCGTCTCTCGGTTGTAGCGCTCCCACTGCTCGATCCGCTCCCGGATCTCCCTCAGCGTCTCCTCGTTCGACATGCGCATCTCCTCTCCGGGCGCCTCGGCCTAACCCGGCGCGGGCCGGAACTGGAAGACTGCTGTCCCGCCGGGCCGGGCCGGCGCCACGGTCAGCTCGACGGCCATCCCCGGCGCCGCTGTCCCCTCCTCCGGCAGGACGCCCGTGATCGGGCAGAAGACGATCGGTCCCTCCGCGAGCTCCACGAGCGCGACGATGTACGGCGGCTCGAAGCCGATGGGGGCGTGGTGGACCACCGCGCTCGATCGGATGCGGCCGCGGCGCCCGACGGCCACCTCGTCGACCGGCTCGGCCCCGCAGCCGCCGCACACCGGGCGCGCCGGGAACGAGATGAAGCCGCAGGCGCGACACCGGCTGCCAACCAGATGCGGCGGCTCCCCGGGGGGCTGGCGATACACGCCGGCGCCGGGTGCGGCCGTCATCGGGCGAGCACCGTGGCCACACCCGCCGCCGAGTCCCCCTCGAGCCACCCGCCGCTGTTCTGGGCCAGGGCCACCCGGGCCCTGGCGATCTGCCGCCCCTGGGCCTCGCCGCGGAGCTGCCACACGGCCTCGGCGATCTGCGCGAGTCCTGTGGCGCCGACGGGATGGCCGCGGGAGGTCAGCCCGCCGCTGGGGTTGAAGGGGATCCGCCCCGTGTGGCAGGTGTCGCCAGCCTCGAGGAGGCGAGCCGCCTCGCCCGCCTTGCAGAAGCCGAGATCCTCATAGTACAGGAGCTCGCCCGGCGAGGTGGCGTCGTGGCACTCGACCATGTCGATGTCCTCGGGCCCGAGCCCCGCCTGCTCGTAGGCGGCCTGGACGGTGCGCGACGCCGTGGAGAGCTGGCCCTCGCGGCCCGCGCCGAGCGCGCCCGAGCGGAGCTGGCAGGCCAGCACCCGGATGGCGTCGGCCCGCGCCCGCCGGCGCGCGACCTCGGCGCTGCAGAGCAGCGCCGCCGCGGCCCCGTCGCTGATCGACGAGCACATGAGGAGCCGGATCGGCCCCGCGATCGGGCGCGAGGCGAGGACTTCCTCGGCCGTGACGTCCTTCCGGTGCTGCGCGTACGGGTTCAGCCGCCCGTGCCGGTGGCTCTTCACGGTGACCTCGGCGAGGTGACGCAGGGCGAGGCTCCCGCTCGCCAGCCGCGCCTGGATCCGCATGGCGTAGATCGCGGTGAACTGCAGCCCCATGTCGTGCGTCAGCTCCACGTCCGCCGAGGCGGCCAGCGCGCGCAGCGTCTGGCCCGTGTCGCCCACGAACATCTTCTCGGCGCCGACGGCCAGCGCGACGTCGCAGGCCCCGGCACTCACCGCGAGGACAGCCTGGTGGAAGGCCGTGGCGCCGCTGGCGCAGGCGTTCTCGACATTCACCACGGGCACGCCGGCGATCCCGGCCTCGCGCAGCGCGATCTGGCCGCGGATCGACTCCTGCCCGGTCAGGAGCCCCCCGAGGGCGTTGGCGAAGAACGCGGCCTGCACCTCCCGCGGGCCGACGCCGGCGTCGCGGAGGGCCGCCCGGGCGGCGGTCCCGGCCAGCGCCCGCAGCGGCGTGTCGGGAAACCGCCCGAAGGGATGCATGCCCACGCCCAGGACGACGACCTCACGCATGCGGAAGTCCTCAGCGCTCCAGCCAGGCGCGCGTGAGCCCGCCGCCGGCGAAGTTCAGGTATCCGCCCACGTTGGTCTCGAACCCCTTCAGCGCGTTCGTCCAACCGAGGCTGGTCTCCGGGATGTTCGTCCAGATCAGGGGTGCCTCGTCGATGACCGTCTGGAGCACCTGCGCGTAGATCTTCTTTCGCTCGCCGGGGTCCCGGGTCGTGGCCGCCAGCTCCAGCGACCGGTCGAGCGCCGGCGTCTTGAAGCCGGAGCGGTTGTTGCTCGCCTCCTCCGCGGAGTGGAACATCCGGCGGTAGAAGTCGTCCGGATCATACCGCGCGCTGTACCAGAGATAAAACAGGTTGAAGTCGCGCTTGTTCACGCGGGCCACCCACGTGGCGAGGTCGGTGACGTCCAGCTTCAGCGTGATGCCGATCTTCTTGAGCTGGGACTGCAGGACCTGCCCGCCCGCGACGAACTCCGCCCAGCCGGTCGACACGAGGATGGGCACCTCGAGCCCGCCGGCGAGGCCGGCCTCCGCCATCAGCTTGCGGGCCCGGGCAAGGTCGTGCTCGCGCTCCCGGACCTCGAGGTGCCAGGGCGAGTCCTTGGGGAAGGGCTGGTTCGTCGCCTGGGCATGGCCCCAGAGGTGCCCGTCGATCAGCGCCTTCTTGTCCACCGCGTGGGCGATGGCCTGCCGCACCCGCGGGTCGTCGAAGGGGGGCTTCCGCGTGTTGAAGACGATGTACGAGGGGAAGGAGCCGGGGCCCGTGTAGATTGTGATGTTCCTCGCGCCGCCACGGAGTCCGTCCACGTCCTTGAAGGGCACGTCCTGGATGACGTCGAGGTCGCCGGCGCGCAGACCCGCGAGACGCGTGTTGCCGTCGGCGATCGGACGGACGACCACCTCGTCGATGTGCGGCAGTCCCTTCTCACGGTAGCCCTTGAACCGCCGGAGGCGGACGTACTCGTTGGTCTTCCACTCGACCAGTTCCCAGGGGCCGGTCCCCACCGCCCGGCTCACGCCGCCTTCCGCCGGCAGCGTGCTGGCGGGGAGGATCGGCACGCGGACGGTGGCGACCTTCGTGAGGAACGGCGCGAAGGGTTGCTTGAGCACGATTCTCACGCGCTGGGGATCGACGGCGGTGATGCCCTGGACCAGGGCGAAGTCGCTCCGCTGGGCGGACGCGGTCCTGGGGTTCATGATCCGCTCCAGCGACGCCTTGACGTCCTCGGCGGTCAGGCGCTGGCCGTTGTGGAACTGCACCCCCGGCCGCAGGTTGAAGAGGTACTCGAGGCCGCTGCCGGAGACCTGCCACGACTCGGCCAGCGCGGGCTTCAGCTCGAAGTTCTTCCCGACGTCGGTGAGGCCGTCGAGGCAGAGCGTGAACAGGTTGAAGTTCGTGATCGAGCGGTACTTGTGCGGGTCGGGATCGTCGAGGGCCGTCGACAGGGCGACGCGCAGGGTCCCCCCCGCCTTCGGCGCCTGCTGGGCCGCCGCCGTTCCTCGCAGACCCGCGACCATCACCGCCGCCCCAGCCCCCCTCAGCACCTCTCGCCGACTGACCATGATCTCTCCTCCTTGTCCCGTCAGGCGCACGCCAGCCGCGCCCGCCTCCGGCACGCTTCACGCGACACGGACCCTCGGATCGAGTGCCGAGTACAGCACATCGACTGCGGTGTTGATCACGACGAAGAGCACGCCGACCACGAGCGTGACCCCCTGCACCACCGGGTAGTCCCGGGCGAAGATGGAGTGGACGACCAGCCAGCCGATCCCCGGCCAGCTGAAGACCTGCTCGACGACCACCGCGCCGCCCAGCAGGGTCCCGAACTGCAGCCCCACCACGGTGACAGTCGGGATGAGCGCGTTCTTGAGCGCGTGCTTCCAGACGACGCCGCGCTCGCTGAGGCCCTTGGCCCGGGCCGTCCGCACGTAGTCCTGCCCGATGGCCTCGAGGACCGACGAGCGCACCATGCGGGTGACGACGCCGGCCATCGCGAGCCCGAGCGTGAGGGCGGGCAGGACGAGGTACTGCAGGGCCTCTCCGGGATGCGTGATGAGGCTCGCGTACCCCTGGGAGGGGAGCCACCCGAGCCCGAGCGCGAAGCCGAGGACGAGGAGGATGCCGAGCCAGAAGTTCGGCACGGACACGCCCAGGAGAGCGATGACCATCGCGGCGTAGTCGGCGGCCGTATTGCGCCGGACGGCCGCCACGATGCCGAGCGGCAGCGCCACCGCCAGCGCCACCAGCGCGCTGGCGGTGGCCAGCAGCAGCGTCTTCGGCAGCTTGTCCGCGATGAGCGCCAGGACGCTCTCGCGGTTCCGCACCGAGCGGCCGAGGTCGCCGCGCCCCACCCGCCCGACCCACCGGAGGTACTGGTGCGGCAGGCTCAGGTCGAGGCCCAGCTCGTGGCGCAGCGCCTGGCGGGCCTCGGCGTCCACCTGATCGGAGCCCATCATGACGTCCACCGGGTCGCCGGGGATGAGGCGCAGCACTCCGAAGACGATGACGGACATGAGGAAGAGCACCGGGATCAGCACGAGGACGCGGCGCGCCAGGAACTCGATCATCGCCCGCCCCTGGCGGGCGCCAGCGCCATGGCGCCGCCCGCGCTGCGGCCCAGCTCGGAGCGCAGCCGCGGGTCGAGAGCATCGCGCAGCCCGTCGCCCATCAGGTTGAAGCCGAGGACGGCCAGGCAGATGGCGAGGCCGGGAAAGATCGCCACCAGCGGCGCCCGCTCGAGGAAGCCCCGCGCCTCGAAGAGCATGGTGCCCCAGCTCGGCGTCGGGGGCGGCATCCCGACCCCGATGAAGCTCAGGCTCGACTCGATGATGATGGCCTGCGCGAAGCTCGCGCTGGCCTGCACCAGGAGCGGCGCCCAGCAGTTGGGCAGGATCTCGCGGGTGAGGACGGCGAAGCCCGACTGGCCGAGCGCCTTCGCCGCGACCACGTACTCCTTCTCGCGCTCGGCGAGGGCGGCCGCCCGGGCGATGCGCGCGAAGATCGGCGCGTAGCGGACGCCGATGGCGATCATCACGTTGGTGATGTCCGGACCGAGCGCGGCGACGATGGCCAGCGCGAGCAGGATGGCGGGAAACGCCAGGATGGCGTCCATGATCCGCATCGCGACGTGGTCGAACATCCCCCCGAGGAAGGCGGCGGCCGCCCCGAGGGGGAGACCGAGGGCGAACCCGATGGCCACCGCCACCAGGCCGACCTGCACCGAGATGCGGGCGCCGTGGAGAATCCGGGCGAGCAGGTCGCGGCCGAACTGGTCCGTCCCGAGGGCGTGCTTGCCGCTCGGCGTCTGCAGCCGGGCGCCGAGGTCCATCGCCAGCGGGTCCTGGGTGCTCAGGACGGGCCCCACCGTGGCCGCCGACACCACCAGCAGCACGACGACCGCCCCGCCCAGGGCCAGGCGGTTGTGGGCGAACAGCCGCAGGGTCACGGGGCCTCGGGCAACTCGATCGTCATGTCGAGCAGCAGACAGCTGAGCGCCTTGCCGTGGATGTCGAGCATGAGTGTGCGGGTCACGCCGCCGCCGAGGGCGTCCTTCAGCAGGACGTTGAAGGCGCCGAGCGCAGGGGCGTCGTAGCGCACGACCTCGCCCCGCACGAGCGCGCTGCAGTGCGCCTTGATGCGCTCCGGCGTCAGGACGCGCGCCAGCAGCGGGTAGTGCTCGCGCTTCCAGGGGATGATCGAGACCATCGCGTCGCGCCCCTTGTCCCCCGAGCGGGCGTGAGCGATCTCGCGCAGGCGCACCGTGGCCATCGCCTGTCAGCTCTCCGTCCACGTCAATCGGGTCTCGACGCGCTCGCGCGGCACCAGCGACGAGTAGACGGCGACGACGGGCCGGACCACCTTGCGCGCACCACCCCCGCCCACGGGGCCCCACACGTACAGGCTCTCCACCTCGTCGCCCACCATGGCAGCGGCCGCCTCCGTCCGGGCGCGGCCGGCGACGCGCAGGCGCACCTCGTACGGGGCGGGCGCCCAGGCGGGGGTGGCCGGACCGTGGACGGCGTCGAGTCCGATGAGATCCACCCGGAGCTCCTCGAGCTCGGCCTTGCGCATCTCGAGCCGCTGCCGGACGACCTCGCCCGCCAGCCGGGCGCGGTCGACGGCCCCGCTGCCCGCGTAGGAGATCTCTCCCTCGCCGATGAAGCCCTCGTGCACGCCCACGCTCACCTTGAGCTCGGGCGGCCACGGCCGGGCCGTCACCCCGCTCACGCGGACCCGATCGCGCCCCGCCGCCTCGACGCGGGCCGCGCTGAAGTCGGCGACGCCGTCGGGCGTGATGTACGCCGCGGGATCATGCACCTCGTGGAGGATCTGCTCGAGCACGATGTCGGGGGTGACGAGGCCGCCCGTGCCCTCGAGCTTCGTGATCACGGCGGTGCCGTCCGGCGCCACCTCGGCCAGCGGGAACCCGGCCGCCGCGAGACCGGGGACCACCTTGTGCGGGGGATCGGCGTAGAAGCCGCCGGTGACGAGCGCGCCGCACTCGAGCAGGTGCCCCACGCCGATCCCGGCGCCGATCCGCGGCCAATCGTCGGCGGCCCACCCGTGCCCGTGGCGCAGGCAGGCGAGGTAGAGCGCCGGATCCGACACGCGCCCGCCGAGGACCACCTGGGCCCCGAGCCCGAGCGCCTGCACCAGCCCGTCGGCACCGATGTGGGCGTTCGCGGAGACGATCCGACCGGGGAGGGCACGGACCGGCAGGCCCGTCTCGGCCACCACCAGGTCCAGCGCGTCGAGCCGCGCCAGGAGATCGTCGCCCTCGAGGGCGGCGATGCGCACGCCCGTGAGGCCCTGCTCGCGCAGCACCGACGCGGCCCGGTCGGCGGCGCCCGCCGGATCGGCGGCGCCCATGTTGGAGACGATGCGCGCCCCGCGTGCCAGCGCGAGGGGCACGATCTGGCGGAAGCGTTCCTCCAGCCACGGGTCGAAGCCAGGCCCCTGGCGCAGGCGTCTGACCTGGGCGAGCGCCAGCGTCCGCTCGGCGAGGCACTCGAAGACCAGGTAGTCGAGGTCGCCACGCGCGGCCATGTCGACACCGGGATCGATCCGATCCTCGGAGTAGGCGGCGCCGGTGCCGATCCGAACGGGGCGAGTCGTCACGATCGCACGCAACACTGGATCAGGGCCTTGACGGTCACGGCGCCGTCGATCGCGAGCGCCTCGTCGACCAGGCGGCGGACCTGGGCGGCGGGGAGGGGGATCTCGGGGGTCAGGGCGGTCACGAGGGCCACCGCCTCGGCCCGGTCGAAGTGGAGCCCGGCGCCGGGCTCGGAGGCGGCCTCGAGCCGGCGGCCGTCGGTGGTCGTGACGACCACGCGCGCCGAGAGCGGCGTCCGGTCCGGCTCGCCGTGGAGCATCACGCGGCGGGCGAGGCCCTGCCGGGTCGGATCGCTCGTGTCGAGGAGATCACGCCACACGATCGTGCCCGCCTGGAGCGCGGTCGCCACGCAGTACTGCAGGCTCATCAGGGCCGCGCCGGGACCGCCGAAGGGGCCCGGGTTGTCCACGGCGGGGTAGCGCCGCTCGAAGTCGTTGATGGTGACCTCGACCCGCGCGATCGCCTCGGGCGCCAGCGGCTGGCGGGCGCGGATCTCGAGCGCGGTGCGCACGGGCACCTGGCTGATGCCGCTCACGGGGAGCCGCTTGAAGGTGTTCTCGAGGATCCGCCAGCGCCGGCCGAGGCCCAGTAGGGCGGCGTCGCCGCTGACCTCCCGGCCAGCGAATGCGCGATAGAACCCGCGCGGCCCCTCGAGCGCTGCGCTCGCTCCTGGCATCCCCTCGGCGGCCAGCTGGGCGGCCAGGAACCCGGTGCGCGAGGCGAGCCCCACCTGGATGTCCCACTCCGGCGTGCCCTCGAGCCAGGCCTGCGTGAGCCCGCCGGCCAGCGAGGCGCTGATCGCGATCGCATGCCCCAGGCGGTCGGCAGGCAGCCCGAGGATGCGCCCGACGGCCGCCGCCGCCCCGAACGGCCCGAAGATCCCGGTCGAGCGAAAGCCCCGCGGCGTGGTGTGCTCCGAGAACCCCTCGCCCACCGCCGCCATCACCTCGTAGCCCGCCACGACGCCCGCCACGAGATCCTCGCCGGAGGCCCCCGTCAGCTCGCTCGCCGCCAGGGCGGCCGGGATGATGACGGCGCCGAGGTGCGCGTTGGCGCCGGAATAGAAGTCGTCCTGCGTCCGGATGTGCATGAGGCAGGCGTTGGCGAAGCTCGCATCGGGCGCGGGCACGCGCCGGCCGTCGACGAGCAGGGTGGCGCCATCCGGGACCTCGGGCATCCGCCGCGCGAGGTCCATGGGCGGCAACGGCGGCCCCCACCCGGCCAGCGCGACCGCGAGGTCGTGCAGGACGACGAGTCGCGCGCGCTCGAGGACCGCCGGCGGGAGGTCGCGGGCCCGCACGGACGCGGCGAAGGCACCCAGCGCGGCGCTCAGCGAGGGGCGGGAGGCGCTCACCACGCTGCCTCGTAGACGGCCTCGATCTCGGCCGGGCTCTCGACCCGCCGCGGGTTGTAGTAGACGTCGCGATCGAGGAAGGCGTGCTCGGCCAGCGCCCGGAGGTCCTCGCGCGGCACCCCGAGATCCCGCAGCCGCCGCGGCGCGCTCACGCGGTCGGCGAGGTCGCGCACCGCGGCGATCGCCGCCGCCGGGGCGCCCTCACGCCCGAAGGCGCGCGCCACCCGGGTGAGCGGGTCGCCCGCCGCGGGGCGGTTGAACTCCATGGCGTGCGGGAGCATCACCGCGTTGGCGAAGCCGTGGGGGATCCCGTAGCGGGCGCCGAGCACGTGGCACATGGCGTGGTGCACGCACACCTTGGCGTTCGTCAGCGCGAGCCCCGCCATGGCCGAGGCGATCAGCAGCCGGCCCCGCGCCTCGAGGTCTCCGGGAGCGGCCACCGCGCGCGGGAGCCACTCCGCGACCAGCGCGATCGCGCCCAGCGCGAGGGCGTCGGCGATCGGCTGCGCGTAGCGCGAGTAGAGCGCCTCGACGCCGTGGGCGAGGCAATTCAGGGCGGAACCGGCCAGCAAGTCCGGCGGGAAGCCGAGCGCGAGCCGCGGGGCGAGCACGGCGACGCGCGGCGCGAGCTGGGGCGCCGAGAAGACGTACTTGCTGTGGCGCTCGTGGCCCCGGATGCCGCCGCCCGCATTGACCTCCGCCCCCGAGAAGGTCGTGGGGAGGGCGACGTGCGGGAGCATCGGTCGCGTGAAGGTCTTGTAGACGATGGTGTCGGGGGGCGTGAAGCGGATGCGATGCTCCTCGAGCGTCCCGCCCTCGGCGTGCAGCAGCACGATCGCCTTCGCGGTGTCGATCGCGCTCCCACCCCCGAGCGAGACGACGGCGTCGGGTGCCGCCGCCCGCAGCCGGGCCACCCCCGCGTCGACCACCTCGACGGAGGAATGAGGCACCACCTCGTCGAAGACGTCGACGAGCCGTGAGCCGAGGGCCGCGCGGGTCAGCTCGAACGCCTCCGACTTGCGCACGGTGGTCCCGCAGACGAGGAAGAGCCGCCGGGCCCCGAGGGCGTCGAGCTCGGCCCCGAGCGGCTCGAGCCCCGCGGGCGCGAAGACGACCTTGCTCGGCGTGAAGTGCTGGAAGGCGCGCGTCATGGGCCGGCTCCGGGGACGACCCGGGCGCCCAGGAGCTTCCGCAGCTCCTGGCGCAGCACCTTGCCGTAGGGGTTCTTCGGGAGCTCGGGAAGGAACGTGATCGCCTTGGGCCGCCGGAACCCCAGCGCGGGCTTGCAGAACTCCAGCAGCTCGGCCTCGGTGGCCGTCGCGCCCGGGCGCAGCGCCACGCAGGCGTGGACGGCCTCGCCCCAGGTGCCGTCCGGCACGCCGATCACGGCCGCCTCGGAGACGGCCGCGTGGTGGTGGAGCACTTCCTCCACCTCGCGCGGGGCGATGTTGAAGCCGCCGCTGATGATCATCTCGTCGCGGCGGCCGAGCAGGTAGATGTAGCCGCGCTCGTCGACGGTCGCCATGTCGCGGGTGTGGACGGCTCCGTCGCGCAGCACCTCGAGCGTGAGCTCGGGCCGGCGCCAGTACCCGGCCATCACGTGCTCGCTTCGGACCACGACCTCCCCCGGCTCGCCGGGCGCCACGGCCTCGCCGTTCGCGGCGAGCACCTGCACATCGACGGAGAGGAACGGGCGGCCGGCGGAGGCCAGGCGGCGCACCTCGTCGGCCGTCCCCTGCGGCCGATGGTCCTGCGGGGGCAGCACGGTGATCGTCACCGGCGCCTCTGCCTGACCGTAGATCTGCACGAAGACCGGGCCGAAGCGGTCCATCGCCTCCCGGAGCTTCTCCACCGGCATGGGCGAGGCGCCGTACATGATGGCGCGCACCGCGCCGAGCTCGCGCGCGCCGGCCCGCGTCCCCTCGAGGAGCTTGATCAGCATCGTGGGGATGAGCTTGACGAAGGTGATGCGCTCGCGGGCGCAGGTCCCGACCACCTCCTCCGGATCGAAGCGGTCGAGGATCACCGAGCAGGCCCCGCGCATGAACGCCGGCAGCATGAAGAAGCCGCTGCCGTGGCTCAGCGGCTGCAGGAGGAGGACGCGGTCCTGGCGGTCGATCGTGAAGCCGTCGAGGAGGAGGTTCGTGGCGACCCGGGCGATGACCCGATGGGTGTGCATGACGCCCTTCGGCTTGCCCGTGGTCCCCGAGGTGTAGAAGAGCGAGTGGAGGTCCCCCGGGGCGTTGGCGACGGTGGGAGCCGCGGCCTGCTGGGCGGCGAGCCAGCGCTCGTACCCGTCTCCCCCGCCCACAGGGATCCAGTGGCGGATCGCGGGGAACTCCCCGCGGAGGACCTCGGCGGCGTCGGCAAAGTCCGCACTGTGGACGACGGCACGGACGTCGGCGTCCTCCAGCGTGACGCGTTGGTCACCGGCCGCGAGCCGCGCGTTCAGCGCCACCCTGACGAAGCCCCCCTTGGCCAGGCCGAAGTCGACCTCCATGTACTCCGCGCAGTTCTTGAGCAGGAGCGCCACGCGGTCCCCCCGGCGCAGGCCGAGCGCCGCCAGGCCGTTGGCGACGCGATTCGCGCGTGCGTCCACTTCCCCGAGCGTCCGTCGTACCGGCCCGCACACCACCGCCTCGCGCTCCGGATACAGCCGGGCCGCGCGCGCTACGAGCCGGCCGACGTCCATCGCTCCGGCTCCGCGGCCTTGCCGTTCCGAGTGGGTCTGGTGGACCAGAAGGACAGGGGCACGCGCGGCACCTCCCGCTTGAGGATCTCCACGCAGCGCGCCTGCTCGCGTCCGACGAGGCGGGTGTCGGGGGACAGGACGCTGACGGCGGCGACGACGTGCTCCTCGGCATCCAGCACCGGCACCGAGATCGCGGAGGCCCCGATGACGCGCTCGCCGGACGAGAACGCGTATCCGAGACGGCGCACGTGCGCCAGCTCCGCCTCCAGCCGGTCGAGGCTCGTGATGCTCCGCTCGGTGATCCTGACCAGCCCGAGCTGGCGCAGCAACCCCTTCCGCTCGTCGTGGGGGAGGAACGCCAGCAACACCTTGCCGGCGGACCCGATGTGCAGGGGGACGCGCTGCCCGACACCGGCCCGGTAGGCGATGGGCTGCGGGCTCTCGAGCTCGTCGACGCACACGCGGTCGGTCCCCACCCGCACGTGCACCGTCACCGTCTCGCCGGTGGCCGCGCGGATGCGCTCGAGGGCGCCACGCAGGAACCCGACCAGGCGACGATGGCCCCCCAGCTGGCGGGCGGCGAGCCGGAGGACGGCCGGCCCGAGGAGATAGCGGTCACGCTCGTCGCGCTCCACGAGCCCCGCGTCCATGAGCGAGGCGAGGAGCCGGGTGACCGTCGCCTTGTGCAGGTCGAGGCGCTCGGCGAGGTCCACCAGGCGCAGATCCTCGGCGCCGAGGGCCGTCAGGATGCTGACGGCGCGCGCCACCGCCCGCACCGGCGGCATCGCGGTCCTGGTCTGTCGTCGCTTCGGGGTCAGTTTCATCCAGTGAAACCATGTTTCAAGGTCCCGCCTACGCTATGCGCGGCCGCCGGGCTTGTCAAGGCCCCCCGCGCTCCCAGGGTCCGCAGACGGGGCCCCCGACTTCGGGCTTGACGGCCTCGCGGCCGCCGGTGTATCAGGGGCCATGCCCCGCGGCCTTCCCGCGCGCTCCGAATTCCCGAGAGGAGAAGAGCCATGCGCCAGCCCTCGACGCTCGCGCGGGTAGCGCTCGCCGCCGCGCTGATCGCCGCCGTCCTCCTGCCGGCGCCGGCCCCGGCGCGCGCGCAGGAGAAGACCTTCTCGCTCAAGTTCTCCTCCTGGGTCCCGCCGGCGCACGGCATGCACCCGACCATCAAGGAGTGGGGCGAGTCGATCTCCCGGGCCACCAACGGCACGGTCAAGGTCACGCTCTACCCGGCGCAGCAGCTCGGCAAGGCCGACGACCACTACGACATGGCCCGCGACGGCATCGCGGAGCTGACCTACATCGCGCTGGGCTATCAGGCCGGCCGGCTGCCCATGGGCGAGGGGATCAACCTGCCCTTCCTCATGACCAACGCCGACGGCGGCTCCCGGGCGGTGGACGAGTGGTACCGCAAGTACCACGTCAAGGAGATGACCGACGTGAAGATGTGCCTGGCCTTCGTCCACGACCCGGGCGCGCTGCACGCGAAGAAGAAGATCACCCGGCCCGAGGACATCAAGGGCATGAAGATCCGCTCGGCCCACGGCACCATGGCCGACTTCGTCACCTCGCTGGGCGGCACCAACGTGCGGGTGTCGGCGCCGGAGGCCCGCCAGGCCCTGGAGTCGGGCGTCGCCGACGCCATCACCTTCCCCTGGAAGTCGATCCTCCTCTTCGGCATCGACAAGGTCGTCTCCTACCACATGGACCTGCCCTTCTACGTGGCGAGCTTCGCCTGGCTCATGAACAAGGCGACGTACGAGCAGATGTCGCCGGCGCAGAAGCGGGCCATCGACGCGCATTGCTCCACCGAGTGGGCGAGCAAGGTGGGCAAGGCCTGGGGCGACTACGAGGCAGCGGGACGCGCGGAGATGCGCGCGCTGGCCGGCCACACGGTCTACACGCTGACCCCCGCCGAGGTGGCCGCCTGGCGCCGAGCCGCGGAGCCCGTGAACAAGAAGTGGGCCGCGGCGGCCGCCAAGACGGGGTTCAACCCCGACCAGGCGCTGTCGGAGCTGCGCGCCCTGCTCAAGAAGTACAACGCCGACTTCCGCTGACGCGCGCCCGGCGCGCGCCGCAGCGGACGACGACATCAGGGCCGGGCCGGCTCATGGAACGGGTGGTGCTCTGGGTGGAGCGCGTCGCGGGGGCCTCCCTCGCCGCGGTCGCGCTCCTCGTCTTCGTGTCCGTCATGCTGCGGGACCTCTTCTCGCTGGATCTGCCGGACAGCTTCGACTTCTCCCGCTACCTCCAGGGCATCGCCATCTTCTGGGGGCTCGCGGTGGCGACCTACCGCAACGCCCACATCACCGTCGACGTGGTCTGGGAGCTCTCGGGCAACGCCTGGCGCCGGGCCATCGACCTCGTCGCGGCCGTCGTGAACCTGCTCTTCATGGGCCTGTTCGCCTACATGCTGGTGGAGCGCTTCACGGTCGTCCAGCGCGCGCATCAGCTCACCAGTGACCTCAAGCTGCCCATCTGGCCCTTCTACGCCATCCTCAGCGCCGGGATCGTGGCCACGGCGGCGGTGGGGCTCATCCGCGTCGCCGAGCTCGTCCGCGGCACCGCCGCGGACCAGCGCACAGGCTGACCCGGCGTGGACAGCGATCTCGTCGCCGTGGGCGGGTTCGTGGCGCTCTTCGTCCTGATGGCGCTGCGGGTGCCCGTGGGCATCGCCATGGGCATCGTGGGCGTGGTGGGGTTCGCGCTGGTGAACAACGTCACCTCCGCACTCGGGCTGCTCGCGCGGTCGCCCATCTCCACCGTCACCGACTTCAACTTCAGCATCATCCCCATGTTCATCCTCATGGGGTCCTTCGCCTCGGCCGCCGGGATGAGTGCCGACCTCTTCCGCGCCTCTCGGGCCTGGCTCGGTCACCTGCGGGGCGGGCTGGCCATGTCGACCATCGCGGCCTGCGGGGGCTTCGCCGCCATCAACGGCTCGTCGGTCGCGACGGCCGCCACCATGACCCACGTGGCGCTGCCCGAGCTGCGCCGGGCCGGCTACAGTCCGGGGCTCTCCACCGGCGTCATCGCCGCGGGGGGCACGCTCGGCATCATGATCCCGCCGTCAGTGATCTTCGTGCTCTACGGCATCATGACCCAGGCCGACATCGGCAAGCTCTTCATCGCGGGCATCGTGCCCGGCGTGCTGGGCATGCTCATGTACATGCTCACGCTCCGGATCCTGGGCTGGCGCGATCCCGCGCACCTGCCCCGGGATGAGCGGCACTCTCTCCCCGAGCGCCTCCGCGCCGTCAAGGACGTCTGGGAGTCACTGCTCCTGTTCCTGTTCGTGATCGGGGGAATGTACGGGGGCTGGTTCACCGTCACCGAGGCCGCGAGCATGGGCGCGGTGGGAGCGCTCGTGATCGGCGTGCTCCAGCGACGCCTGACGTCCGCGCTCGTCATGCGCTGCCTGGTGGAGGCCCTGCGCACCACCGCGGCGATCTTCATGATCGTGATCGGCGCCTTCCTGTTCGGCTACTTCCTCACGATCACGCAGACCACGCAGAAGATGATCGAGTTCCTGGTGGGGCTGCCGGTGGGGCCGTACGGGGTGCTCGCGATCATCCTCGTCGTGTACTTCATCCTGGGCGCCATCATGGACGAGCTGGCGATGATCCTGCTCACGGTCCCCATCGTCTTCCCGGCGATGATGCAGCTCGGCTTCGATCCGATCTGGTTCGGCGTCATCATCGTGATGGCGGTGACCCTCGGGCTCATCTGCCCGCCCGTCGGGATGAACGTCTTCGTCATCAACTCGATCGCGCGCGACGTGAGCCTCGGCACCATCTACCGGGGTGTCTCGCCCTTCATCCTCTGCGACCTCGTGCGCCTGACCATCCTCTGCGCCTTCCCGGCGCTCGCGCTTTTCCTGCCCCGCTCGATGGGCTGACGCCGGCCGAGGCGGGGGGCCTCCCCGCGGAACCGTGGCTTCTGCGCGCCGCCGGAGCCGAGACCCTGTGTCTCGTGGCACCTTCTGCACCGCGGCTGCGCGTTGCGACTCAGCGTGTTCCGCGGGGAGGCCCCCCGCCCCTGCCGGCGCTGCGTGTCAATGAACTCCAGCAGACCGCGAAGACGCTCCCGGGCCTTCTTCAGCGGCCACCCAGCGCGCGCACGCGGAGCACGGTGAGTGCCGTCACCACCATGAGCGCGGCAGAGATGGCGAACACGGCGCGCGGCGCCCCGCGGTCGAGGAGAAGGCCGAAGGCGAGCGGCGTCACCGTGGAGCCGAGGTCGAGCCCGGAGTAGACGAAGCCGAAGACCTTCCCGGCCGCGCGGATCGGGGTGGCCGCGCGCACGATCAGGTCGCGCGAGGGCTGGGTCAGGCCCATGCAGAACCCCGTGGCGCCCATCAGGAGCGGCAGCCATCCGCCGGGCGCCACGGCGGCGGCCAGCACCAGCGCGAGCAGCGCAGCCAGCCCCATGCCCGCCACCGCCACGACCTCGTGCCTGCGGACGCGGTCGGCGAGGGCGCCGCCCGCGACGATGCCCGCCGCATTGCCGAGGAGATACCCCGTCAAGGCGCTGGCGGCGAACGGCACCGCCACTCCGTAGACCACCACCATGGCCGGCACGCCGAAGGTCTTCAGCCCCACGATCGACATGGACAGGAAGGCGAAGTACGCGAAGGCCATGAGGATGGGCGCGGTCGCCAGGATCCGCAAGCCGGCGGCTGACCCTGCAGCTCCGGCCGCATCGGCGGCGGCCTCCTCGCGGTGATCGGGCAGGGTGCCTGTGGGTGAGGCCAGCAGCGCGGCGGCGACCACGCCGGCCAGGCCCACGGTGAGCAAGGCGCCGCGCCACCCCAGCTGGCTCGCAAGCGGGATGATCACCGCCGGGGCCAGGATCCAGCCGATATTGCCGCACAGGCTGTGGACGCTGTACGCGCGCCCCAGCCGCGCCCGGCTCACGCCTGCGTTGAGCAGCGCGTAGTGGGCGGGGTGGAAGGCGCAGTTGCCCAGCCCGCCGAGCACCGCCACGGGGAGGAGCATCCAGTAGGCCGTGGCCGTGGAGGCCAGCGCCATCGCCGACGACACGCAGGCCAGGCCGGTCAGCATCACGACACGCGCGCCGACCCGGTCGACCACGAAGCCCGCCGCCGTCTGGCCGACGGCCGAGACGCTGTAGAACACGCTCATGATGAGCCCCAGGGCCACATAGGGCACCCCGAGCTCGTCGCGGAACACGGGGAACAGCGGCGGCAGCACGAGCTGGTAGAAGTGGCTGAGGGCATGGGGAACGCTCACGAGCCCGATCGTCCGGGCATCCCGCCGCAGGCTGGCTGCCGCACTCACCCGCGAGGTCAGCGTCAGCATGTCAGCGCTCCTGAGTGCGGGATCACGGGCTCGGCGTGAGGGAACCACGCCGCCACAGTCTACACGCAATCGTCTCGAGCATCGTGAGGTGATCCTCGACGGGCCCGTCGAGGCCTTGCGGGAGAACCGGAACGTGCGAGAGCGCTGCCCGGGCGCGACGGGGCGCTACTTCTTCTCCGATCCGCCGGCGGCCTGGAGCGTGACGCGGTCGCCCACGATGACGAAGACCACCTGCCCGTTGGAGGCGCGGTAGGTCCACTGCTCGACGGGGCCGAGCTTGGTGATGTCGCTCGGCTTGCCCAGGGTCTTCTCGAGCTCGGCCCGGGTCGAGACCTCTCGCGCCTTGCGCACGAGATCCTCCTTCGAGGGATCCCCGCAGCCGGCCAGCACCAGGACGACCGCCGCGGCCACGATACCGCGCGCCGCCGTGCTCCGGTAACTCATCGCGGCTTCCCTCCTCGCAGCGCTCAGGGCGTGAAGGCCTCGAGCACGTCGGTGCGCCCCGGACCGGGGCGCGTGGCCCCGGCCGGGAGGTAGACCTGCCCGCCCACCACGGCGGCGCCCATCCCGTGCCGCGGGGTGGGCATCGGCGCCCGGGCCGTCCAGCGGTCGGCGGCGGGATCGTACGCCTCGACGGCTTCGACGATGCGGAAGGACAGTTCCCCGCCGAAGACCAGCACCCTGCCGGCGGCCGCGGCCGCGGCGAGCCCGCCGCGCGGCAACGGCAGCGGCTGGCCCGTGCGCCACGAGTCGGTGGAGGGATCGTAGATCTCGAGGCTCCCGTACTGCTCGCCGAGGAATGACGCGCGCCCACCGATCACATAGACCTTGCCGCCCAGGGCGGTCGCAGCCAGGTGGTCGCGGGCGGTAGGCATGGGGTTGGCGCGACTCCACCGGTCCGTCGCCGGGTCGTACACCTCGTGGGCGCTCACGGGGCGTTCGGCTGCGCCCCCGAGGGCGTGGATCCTGCCGCCGAGGGCCACGGCAACCAGCCCGCCGCGGGCGGTGGGCATCGAGGCGCGCTCCCGCCACGCATTGGTGGCCGGATCGTATTCGAAGAGCGCGTCGGAGGCCGTCCAGGAGACGCGGCCGCTGTAGCCGCCCATCACGTAGATCTTCCCGCCGACGCTCGCGGCCGCCGGGTGGTGGAGCGGCGCGGGGAGCGGCGCCCGGCCCTCCCAGCGCTTCGCGACGGGATCGTAGGCCTCGACGACGTCGCTGGCCTCGAACGCCTCGCCGAACCCGCCGATCACGTACACCTTGCCGCCGGCCTCGGCCACCGCCACCTCCTGGCGCGCCGTGGGCATCGGCGCCAGCGTGGTCCAGCCGCCGGGAGAGGAGTCCTCTGGGGCCGGGGACGACGTCGTGATGCCGCAGCCTCCCAGCACGGCGAGCAGCAGGCCCCAGCGGAGTATGCGATCGAGCAAACCCTTCATGGTCGATCCCCAACGATTCTACTCCACGTCCACCGCTGTCAGCGACGCCTGTCAGCGCCCTGACGAGGGCGGCGCGGCGGCGATGGAGGGCGTCCCGACTTTCCGGCCACTTGTCGGTGTCCGCCACCTGGCAAGCCGATCGCAATGTGGGAATGCCAGGACGCGCCATGAGCTCCCCCAAGGAGGACACCGCGATGTCAGCGCTCTCGATACCGGCAGTTCCTGCGCACTCGCCCCGCCGGCGCGGTGCGGCCCGCGTGATGGTCCTGCTCTTCCTCGTGCTCGCGCTGCCCATGGCCGCGCTCGCCGGCCCGCCCGTCATCACCGACCTCGGCACGCTTCCCGGAGGGATCATGAGCCTGGCCGGAAGCATGAACGCCCAGGGGCAGGTCGTGGGAGCCGGCGACACCACCCCGGGCGCCGACCTCCGCGCCTTCCTCTGGGATCCGGCGGCCGGCATGCAGAGCCTGGGAACCCTCGGGGGCGACAGCCACGCGCACGGGATCAACGGCGCGGGCCAGGTGGTCGGGAGCGCGAAGAACGCGCTGCGCCGCAACCGGGCGTTCATCTGGGACGCGGCATCGGGCATGGCAGACCTCGGCACACTACCCGACGGCTCCATCAGCGCCGCGCACGGGATCAACTCCCTCGCCCAGGTGGCTGGCGAGTCCAACCTCGGGGGGGGCGCCACCTTCCACGGCTTCCTGTGGAGCGCGGGCGGCGGCATGCAGGATCTCGGCACGCTGCCCGGCGGCAGCTACAGCGTGGCCTACGCGGTCAACGACGCGGGGCAGGTCGTCGGCGAGGCCGATGCGCCGGATGCCGCGACGGGCGACCTCATCACGCGCGCATTCCTCTGGGATCCGGTGAGCGGCATGCGGGATCTGGGCACGTTGCCCGGCGGGCGCTCCTCCGTGGCGCGGTGGATCAACGCCGACGGCCAGGTCGTCGGCTGGAGCGAGACGGCCGCCGGCGGCCTGCGCGCCTTCCTCTGGGACGCGGTCTCGGGCATGCAGGACCTCGGCACGTTGCCCGGCGGCACCGAGAGCCGCGCTTACGGCGTGAACGAGGCAAGCCAGGTGGTGGGCGAAGCCGTGCTGTCCGACGGTCTCACGACCGTGGCCTTCTTGTGGGACCGGACGGGTGGCATGCAGGCTCTGGGAACGCTGCCTGGCGGCCGCCGGAGCGCAGCGTACGCGATCAACGACGCCGGACAGGTCCTGGGCCAGGCCGATACCCCGGTCGGGACCGATCGCGCCGTGCGCTGGCAGCTCAACCGGCCGCCGTCCGCGAGCAGCCAGGCCGTGACCACGCTGCAGGAGACGCCGGTTCAGATCGGGCTCACCGCCACCGATCCCGACGGTGATGCATTGACCTTCACGGTGCTCGCAGCGCCAGCCCACGGCAGCCTCGCCGGCACGCCGCCGACCGTCACCTACACGCCGGCGCCCGGATACTCGGGCAGCGACGGCTTCACCTTCGGCGTGAGCGACGGGCTCTCGACAAGCGACGTCGCCACGGTCAGCATCACGGTGAGCCCTGGCGCCCCGGCGCCGTCCCCACCGGGGCGCATGCATGGGGAGGGATACGTCGAGTCCGACGGCATGCGCCATCACTTCGAGTTCAGCGTTCGGACGGGCGCCGCGGGGGAGCCGTCAGGGCGGCTGCGCTACCGCGCCCATCCGCGCCGCCACGGCGGGACGCACGGGGTCGAGCCGGCATCCGTGGGCGCGCGGGGCAACCGCTTCGTGGTGACGGCCGTCGCCGCCGCGACATTCTCCAACGACCCCGCTTTCAGGCCGGGGCGCCGGCCGGAGCCCGCGGCGGACACGGTCGTGTTCAGCGGGATCGGCAGCTGGAACGGCGTGCCCGGTCACACGTTCGAGGCGAGGGCCACGGATGCAGGCGAGCCGGGACGCGCGCGGGATACCTTCGCGCTCACCATCACCGCCCCCGACGGCTCCGTCGTCGCCAGCCTCGGCGGCACATTGGCGGGTGGGAACATCCAGTCGAAGCGACCGAAGCGGTAGGGCGGCCTGCTACGGCGTCGAGATGGCCTGGGCGGCCTCGGCCTGGGCCTGCGCCGCCTTGGCCTTCCACATGGCGTTGGCGTGGTCGATCTTGGCCCTGGCGTCGCTGTGATGCGCCTTCGACTGCGCGACGAGCTTCTTCGCCTCATCCACGAGGGCCCGGGCCTCCGGCGAGAGCTTCATGGCCTCGGCCCGCTTGATCGCGTCCTCCGCGCCCTTGACCTGCACCGGGCAGTTCCAGGCCTCGGCCGGGCCGAGGCTTCCCGCCATCACGACGGCAACGATGCCGGCAGCTGTCGCCACACGCTTCATGCACTCCTCCTCGGCGGGGCGCCGCGGCCGGCGCGGCGTCGCGGCCTGTCGAGCCGGGAACCGGTCCAGGTCGAGCGCAGTGCTTCCCGGTCCTTCGCGTCCAGCACCGGAGACACGACATCCCCCCTGATTCGCCCGCTGGACTTCAGGGCTCCCAACCAGCGTTCCGGCGGGCGCCCGGCCGAGGGAGGCACCACTTCGGCGACCGCCTCTCCGAACCGAGTGATGAGGACCGGCTTCCGCGTCCCGCGAACGCGATCGAGGACGGCGAGACAGGTCGTCTTGAACTTCGAGATCGAGATTTCCTCCACGCGCAGGCCCCCCTGGGGTCTGTCAGAGCCTGGGCACCACGAAGTCTCGGATCTTCACCATCTCGTCACGCAGGTCTACAACATCAGCCCCGGTCGGCTTCCACATGTCGTAGCGGGCTGACCGGGAGTCATCCTTGAGTTGCCTGTACGAGTCGTGAACGTCTGTGCTGCTCTTCAAGACTGAGAGTCGCTCGAACGCCTTGTCCATGTCACCGTATCCCGAGATGTTCGTGTACCCGTACCTCGCCATCAACGCCCGCAGGTAGTGCAAGGCCGAGTAGAAGGCGGCGGTAGCAGCCCAGTCCAAGTACGGGGACTGGGCCAGGTCAAAGGTCGCGAGATACGCCTCGTTGTGCTGTGCCTGTTGAAGGTGCTGCTCCTTCGTGGGCATCCCAGGCGGAAGCCAGCACTATTCTTCCGGGCGGTACATCACCACCCGGCCTTGCAGGTCATCCGGGACCAGCGCTCCAGCCCCGCTTTGGTCGAGCGCGACGACGTTGAAGTCGAAAGTCATGTCCGGGTACTGCGCCATCAGGGCTCGCTCTCTCGCGTAGATCGCCTTGCGGACAACCTTGTCGCGGTGCCTGATGAATGTCCACACCAAGTTGGAATGGGGCTCCTTCGCGTGGGTCACGGCGACAACATCCGGAACCCCGAGGACGCTCCGTGCAAAGTCAACCAGTGCGGACTCCGCGTCGTTTGGCTGCGCGTGCGTGGCCGCTGGATGCGCGACAACGCCGCAGAAGTCGGAGGCCCCGATGGGCCGATAAGTCGACGGTAGGGCCTGGAGGATGTCCTCCTCGCCTGAAGACGTGGCGGTTACTCGCCGGGCGAACACGAAGCCGATGCTGTCAATGGCTCGGTGTTCGCAAGTGGCGTCGGTGCTCATTTCTCGCCTCGCTTCTGGAGGAACAAGGCCCCTCTCATGATGTCCCTGTCGTTGTAGCGCAAGACGAGCGCGTACTCCCCGTCGGCCGGGAACTCAACCGCGGAGAGCGTGTAAGTCCCTTGCATCGAGTGGACGGCCTCACGTCCTGACTCGATTGGCTCTAGCTCCATCAGGCCGGTTCCATCCGGCTTGAGAAGTCTGAGTCCGACACGCCCTGGACCCGGAATCTGACACTTCCAGTAGATCGACAGCATCGGATGGACTGCTGGGAACTGAGCCGCCCAGATCCGGTCAAAGATCCCGTACAGCGTGATTTTCCCGCTCGGATCGCGGGCAACAGCGTCACATGTCAGGAGGGCCTGTCCGACGGGCTCATTCGCCATGCCCATTCACCGTACCAGAATTGGGGGTTCCCCCCAACACATGTCCCTGCGTTTCGCGGAACCACCTGTCGGCTGTCCGTGGGAGCATAGCTCTCTCAACCGGGCTTCGCAACGGGGCCACCGCCTGATCGCACGGGCGCGCCACCTGCCCGCGCTCACTCTCTGGTGGAGCTTGTCCTCTAGGCTGTCCCCACGGGAGTGTCTCGAACCGGATACACCCGGCGCCCGTCTCCTGCCGCGACGCGCCTCCCTCCTCCTTTCGCAGGAACAGCCGAGAGGCCGCCCCGAGCGCCGCCCCGCCCCCACCCACCGCGGCGCCGTCCAGCTTCGCCCCGTGCTCCACGGCCTGGAGATAGCCGAACACTTCCGGACGGGTGACGTACTGCCGGCCCCCAAATGACGACCGGTAGGCCGGTGTCGGTTTTCAGAAGGTAGGGACCCTTTCGGCGTGAATTGTTCAGAAGTATGGGACCCCGAGATCTGAAGATTTTCAAAAGCATTCCCCCCCTTGCGTGACCTTCGGGCTATGACCCTCTCGGCCCCCGCTGGGCCTGGACTATCGCGAGGTCACGATGCTCGAGGTCAAAGAGGTCCTGCGGCTCTGGCTGACCGGCGTCCGCAAGAAGCGGATCGCCGCGTCAAAACGGTCCGGCGGTACCTGCGCGCCGCGCAGGAGCATGGGCTGACGATCGCCGCCAGTCCCGACCAGCTGGACGACGGCCTGCTCGCCGCCGTTGTCAGCACGGTCCAGCCGGGTACGGGGCGCCCCCATGGCGACGGCTGGGCCGCGTGCGCGGCCCAACGCGACGTCATCGAGCGGTACTTGCGCGCCGACGTGCGGCTGTCCAAGATCCGCACGCTGCTCCGGCGCCAGGGCGTGATGATCAGTTACCCGACGCTCCGGCGCTTCGCCATGGAGGAACTCGGCTGGGGCCGCGCCGCGCCGACAATCCCCCTGGCGGACTGCGGCCCCGGTGAAGAGGTCCAGCTCGACACCGGCTGGATGACGCACATCGCGCCCGACGCGCTGGGCCGG
Organism: Candidatus Rokuibacteriota bacterium; assembly: GCA_016188005.1. NCBI lineage: Bacteria > Candidatus Rokuibacteriota > Candidatus Rokuibacteriota bacterium. The sequence continues at coordinate 23,115 of JACPIQ010000016.1, forward strand.
CGCCGGCGCTTCCGGGCGTGGATCTTCACCGCGGTCCTGTCCCGCTACCGGTTCGTCTATCCCGTATGGCGCGAGACCACCGAAACAGCGATCGAGGCCTGCGAGGCCGCCTGGGCGTTCTTCCACGGCGTCTACCGCGTCCTGATCCCCGACAACACGAAGACGATCGTCCAGCGCGCGGATCCCCTCGAGCCTCGGCTCACCCCCGCCTTTCTGGAGTACGCCCAAGCGCGCGGCTTCGTCATCGACCCCACACGCGTGCGTCGGCCGCGGGACAAGGCCCGCGTGGAGCGCGCGGTGCCGACCGTCCGCGACGACTGCTTCGCCGGGGAAGTGTTGCTCGATCTCGCCCAGGCGCGCGCGCATGCCGTGCAGTGGTGCCGCGAGGACTATGGCCTGCGGCGCCACAGTCGCACGCTGCGCCCCCCGCGCGAGCACTTCGAGGCCGTCGAGCAGCCCGCGCTGCGCCCGGCCCCCACCACGGTCTACGACATCCCGCTCTGGTGCGAGCCCAAGGTCGGTCGGGATCAGCATGCCCAGGTGGCCCGCGGGCTGTACTCGCTGCCGACCCCGTATGTCGGCCATACCCTGCGGGCCCGCGCCGACGCCACCACCGTCCGCTTCTACGTCGGCGCGGTCTGCGTCAAGGTCCACCCCCGCGTCGCGCCGGGCCAGCGCGCCTTCGATCGCGCCGATTTCCCCGTCGACAAGACGATCTACGCCCTGCGTGACGTCGAGAGCCTGGCCCGCCGGGCCGAGGGCCACGGCCCCGCTGTCGGCCAGTTCGCCCGCGCCCTGCTGGCCGGGGACTTGCCCTGGACCCGGATGCGCCAGGCCTACGCCCTCCTCGGCTTGGTGCGGCGCTATGGCGACGCGCGTGTCAACGCCACGTGTGAGACCGCGCTCGCCGCCGAGATGCTCAGCGTCCACCGCCTCGCCCGGCTCCTCGCACTCGCGACGCCGCCCACCCCGCCGCCCCCGGCGCGCGTGCTGCCGCTCGCGCGGTATCTGCGCCCCGCCACCCACTACGCCCTGTCGCCCCCTGCCGCGGAGCGGCGGGAAGAAGGAGATCCCGCATGACCCCCGATCCGATCTCGACCGACCTGAAGACCGTGCTGCGTCGCCTCCGGCTCTCGCGCGTCCTCGACACGCTCCCTGAGCGCCTCATCCTCGCGCGCCAGCAGCCGCTGCCCCACCAGGACTTCCTCCTCCTCATCCTCACCGACGAGGTCACGCGCCGGGACGGCCTGGCCGCCACGCTACGGGCGCAACGGGCCGGCCTCGACCCCGGCGCCCAGCTCGAGCACTGGGACGCCACGGCCCACGTCACCTTCGATCGCGCCCTCCTCGCCGAGCTCGTCACCCTCCGCTTCCTGGAGGCGCATCACCACGTCGCCCTCGTCGGGCCCGTCGGCGTCGGCAAGAGCTTTCTCGCCCACGCCCTGGGCCACATCGCCTGTCGCCGCGGCCACTCCGTCCTCGCCCTCCGCACGGACGCCATGCTCAAGACTCTCAAGCACGCCCGTCTCACCCAGAGTCACGAGGCCGAACTCCGCAAGCTCCTCGCCGTCGACCTCCTGATCCTCGATGACTTTGCCCTCGATGCCATGGAGGCCCAGGAGAGCCGTGACGCCTATGAGGTCTTCCTCGAACGGGACCGCGCCGGCTCGCTCATCGTCGCCAGCAACCGCGGGCCCGATGAATGGCTCGCCACCTTCGCCGACCCCGTCCGCGCACAGAGCGCCCTCGATCGCTTCACCAGCCGCGCCTTCGACCTCGTCATCGAGGGCGAGTCCTACCGCACCCGGCTCAAGCCCAGCCTGCCGGCCCCTGCGCGGAAGGGCCCGGCCGCCCACGGATGATCTCGGCCCCCCACCGTGACCCCACAAAAACCGTCCCCCAGGGGGATACGCAGATATGGCCCGACCTCTCCATCGCGCTCTGAGAGGCTCGTAGGCCCTGCCGCGCCTCACCGCCTCCCGCTCACCAGCGGAGAAAGGAGTTGCATCACCCCGCGCTCCCGCTCTACAACCATCCTACGGTCGGCACCCCCGGCCGGGGTCCACCCTAACTCGTCACGTGAGGGGACGGCTCCCGGGGGTCCCATGTTTCTGAACAGGCCGGGTCCCATACTCCTGAAAATCGACAACAGCCCCCGGTCACCCGCAGGGCCGGAACGAAGTGGAGGACCCCGGAGGGCGAAGCCCGGAGGGGTTGACGGGGGCGGAAGGGGCGGTACGCTGAGACATGCTGGGGACGGGCGGAACGGTTGTCTCGACGCGGGCTCGCTGGCCCGTCGGCGCGCGCGTGGTGACAGCGGCTCCGCGGCGTTGACCGCGGCCGAGCCGTGCGCGGGAGCGAGCGCGCTGGAAGCTACCGGAGAGCGTGCACGGCGACGGCCGCGGCGGAGACCGTCAGCATCACCTCACGCGCACCTTGCCTCGCGCGTGACCGCGGCCGAGGCGTGCTGCTCCACCCTGCACGCCGAAGGCCGCGCCTGAAACCGAAAGATCAACCGCGCGCGCAGCTCGCCACGCGCGAGACCGGGGCCGAGGCGTGCGGCGGAACATGCACGACGAAGGCCCCGACGCATCAAGAGACTGCCCGGGATCTACGGACATGGGTCCACCTGATGCACGGGCTCGTGGGTCTCCGGTGTGACGGTCGCCTCCGCTTGGGGGCCGCCATCGAGGATCCCCTCTTCTCGTAAGGGACAGGGACGAGAAGGAGCGCGCCGGGCTTGGCGTTGCTCCGAGCGGCGCCACTGCTCTTGAGTTCTGGAGCGCCTCACGGAATGTGATCTGGAAAGCGCCCTGACCTTCTGCTTCGCCGGGCACGAACAACACGGTCACCGGCCCCCACGGGACCCGAATCTCCAGTGGGCGGCCTTCCTGGGCGAAGCGGGTCAGGGGCATGGAAAGCAGGTGGTGTGGTTCAGACATCGACCAGGGCGTCTGCCACATCAAGCGCCCGGTCCAATCCCCGCACACCCTCTGCGATCGCTTCCTCAGCGATGATCAACGGAGGCGCGACAACGAGGTGGTTGATCCACCCCATTACGTAGACACCCTGCCGCATCGCCTCAGCAACGACCGCGTTAACGACTATGGGTCTACCGGAAGCCTTGTCTGCCCGCGTGTTGAATGGCTGCCGCTGCGACCGGTCCTTGGTCAGTTCAATCGCCCAAAACAGTCCGATCCCTCGGACGTCACCGATGGACGGATGCGCCCGCTCAAGCGTGCGGAGCTGCTCGCCGAGGTAAAGCCCAAGCTGTCGCGCCCGGCCAATCAGGTTCTGAGTCTGATACTCGCGGATCGCGGCGATCGCCGCGGCGAGCGCAACCGGGTGGCCCTCGTATGTGTGCCCGTGAGGGAGCGCGTGGTCATCGAAGTACGCCGCGACGTCGCGCGACACGGCCGTTACGCCGAGAGGTACGTACGCGCCCGTCACCCCCTTGGCGGTGGTAAGGATGTCGGGAACCACGCCCCAGTGGTTGACCGCGAACCACTCGCCCGTGCGCCCCCAGCCCGTCATCACCTCGTCCGCGATCAGGAGAACCCCGCGGCGGGTGCAGATCTCTCGCAGCCTCGCGAGGTACCCCTCGGGTGGAACCAGCACACCGTTGGTCCCAACGACCGGCTCCACCACGACCGCCGCGATATCCCCCTCGTGCTCGATCATGTACTCCACGTACTTCGCGCACGCGAGATCGCACGCCGGGTAGTGCCAGCCGAACGGACACCGGTAACAGTACGCATCCGGGGCGAACCGCACCCCCGCCGCGATGCCTGAAGGATCCGCGCCCCACCGGCGATGGTCTCCCGTCGCGGCAATCGAGCCTGCCGTTGATCCGTGATAGGAGTGGTAGCGGGAGATGATCTTCGAGCGCCCCGTAACCGCGCGCGCAATCTTGAACGCAGCCTCATTCGCCTCCGTCCCGGACGTGGAGAAGAAGAACCGGTCCAGCCTGCCGGGCATCACTGCCGCGACGCGCCGCCCGGCCTCGGCACGAACCTCCATGGCAAACGCGGGGCTGAGGTACGCGCCCCGGCGCGCCTGCTCGGCGATCGCCTCGGCAATGGCGGCATTCCCGTGGCCGAGGTTGCTGCACACGAGCTGTGACGAGAAGTCGAGGTACCGCCGACCCGCCGCGTCGACGAAGTGGCACCCCTCGGCCTGTACCACGTGTAGTGGTGTCCAGTCCCGCTGCTTGCTCCAGGTGGCGAACGTGTAGGCCGCCGTGGCGGCCCCGGTGTCCGCGGACGGTGTACACATCGAGGACGTCCCCTCGCGATCGTTCATGGCGAGCGGAACGCGCGCCACTCGCTCACCAGCGCGTCGGCCCGGGTCACCGTCGCGAAGTACCGCGCAAGCGTTTCGAGCGCCGACGCGTGAAGATGGCGAATACTCGCGGCTACGCAATCCTCCGGGATGAGCACGAAGTAGTCCCGCATGAATGCCGCGCGCGCGGTTGAGTCCACGCAGACGTTGGTCGACATCCCGCTGAGAACGACCGTCTGGATTCCCAGCGCGCGGAGCCGACAGTCCAGATCCGTGTTGAGAAAGCCGTCGAACCGTGTCTTCTCGAGGACTATGTCCTCGGCGCGGGCATCCAGCTCAGGGGCCAGCGCCGCACCCCAGCTTCCCTTCCAGACGACCGGCACGCGGTCCCGACCCTGTTCACCTCGCTTTTCCAGGATCGGCGGGGACGACGCGTCGTCGCTGTTCACATGCCGAACGTAGATGATCTTCACGCCCTCCTGACGCGCGTCGGCGACCAACCGGACTGCCCGCCGGAGCATCTCGCGCAGCGGGGCCAGGTCAACACCAAGCCGGGCCAGCCCACCCGCCGGGCTCACGAAATCGTTCTGGAGGTCGATCACGAGCAATGCGCTGTGTCGAGGATCGTACTTCACGTGTCTCACGGTGGGCTTCACGGACACTTCAGCCGCCTCACGCTTCAACGGCCCACTCCATGGTGTCGTCGCCGGTAAACAGGCTCTTCGTCCGCACGACGCGGATCGCCGGATTGAAACCCCTGCCGATCCCCACCTCCATCAGGCCGAAGAGCTCATCGAACTCCCGAAGGCGTGCCGGTGCCAGCTTCATCTCGAGGAAAGTCTCCAAGAATGGGTAGCGGGTGGCGCGGAACATCCAACGTTTCTGCCTCTGTTCGATCAAGCGAACATAGGGCAGGCGCAACCAGAATGCGTGGGCCAAGTCGGACAGGGAGTTTCCGCTGGCGCGTCGCGCCAAGAGCGCGCCTTCATCCCTGAAGTTGTCGCCCCGGACAACCGCCGCGATCTCCGCCACCGAACACCCCCGTAATGCCTCCCAGCGTTCAGCCGCCAACACGAAGTCGAGGAAGTGTCGGGCTCTCAGCCGCTTGAAGAGGGGGAAGCAGTCGTCGCATTGAGGATGGGGCAACTTCGGGCTCACCGGCGGGATCGGCCCGGGCCCCCGCTGGTCGGCCTGGCCGGCGGTGATGGCCACATCGCCACTCTCGACATGGACCCACCGGCAGGTGCGGTCGCCGTGCATCAGGTTGGTTGGCTGGACGACCCTCACCTGCGAGTTGAAGCCGGTGACCGTCTGCTGGTCCGCGATGCATGTCAACTCGCTCAACCGTCTGAGGCGATCGCCGGATACGCCGATATCGATGAGGCCGTCATAGAACGCGCAGCCGGTCGCTTCCACCACCATGAGGCCCGGACGGCGCTCCACCCTCCGGACGTTCGGGAACCGCGCCCAGTAGAGCCGATGAAACGTGTCGAGGTCTTGGTCGGGAGCCGCGGCCGCCATCAGTAAGCCCCGCGTGTGCGCCGATTCGAGACGAATGCGACGGGCCACGTCCCAAGGATCGGCCTCCTGCCGGTCGAGCGCGTGCAGAAGATCCACGAAGTCGGCGAAATAGCGAGCAGCCAGCCACGCGTACGTGGCCAGGGCCGGACAGGCCGGACACTCAGGGAAACGCAACGCCGCGGGGCTCACCAGCGTCACGTTGCCACGCTCGATGGTTCCAGGCTTAGAGCGCCTGTCAGCACGTGGTACGCAGCGGGACGGATGTCCTCCATGACGGGGAATTCCTGCCGGAGTCTCCGGACACGCGCCAGGTCGACCCGAGCAACAGCGATCCCTGGGTCCTCGCCGGCGTTGGCAATCACAGCGCCCCAGGGGTCAACAACCACGGAGTTGCCGAGATAGCGGCGGCCGTTGACGGTTCCCGCGAAGTTTGCAGCGGCCAGGTACACTTGGTTCTCGACGGCGCGTGCCCGGGTGAGAATCTGCCAGTGCTCGAGACGCGGGTATGGCCAAGCAGAGGGGACAGCGAGGACTTCTGCGCCGGCCGCGGTCAGAGCCCGGCATGCCTCGGGGAAGCGGAGGTCGTAGCAAATCGCCAGTCCGATGCGACCCAGCGGGGTATCGACCACCGTCAGGCTCCGTCCCTCCTGAAACACCCCCCGCTCGCGGGAGCCGTAGCTGTTGAATAAGTGGACCTTCCGGTACTTGCCGAGAAGGGTTCCGGTCGGCCCAATCAACACCGTGGTATTGAAGAGCGCCGCGCCGTCGCGCTCGACGAGGCTGCCACAGCACAGGACGATGCTACGCGCTGCGGCGGCCTCCGCGAGGCGATCGACGGTCGGACCAGGAATCGGCTCGGCGATTTCCGGGTAGCGCGCGTAGGCGCCGGCGGCCGTGAACACCTCGGGAAGCACGACGAGCGCCGGAGCTGGCGGTGCCTCGGCGAGCCAGGCAAGGGCGAGATCCAGGTTCCCCTCCTTCTCGCCGGGAGTCGGCTGGAACTGCACCACGGCCACCGTGAAAACCTTCGTCACGCTCCACCTCCGTTCGCGCAAGTCACCACCCGTGGCGGTCCATTCTCACGAACGTCCCGCTCCCGCTCGTGCCGACAACCTGCCCGCCCTCCATTACTACCTCGCCACGGACCATCGTCAGGCGAGGCCAGCCCCGAACCCGGCGACCGGCGAACGGCGTGAAGTCCGACGTCCCGACGAAGCCCCGGGGGTCGATCTCGCGCTCCTCCTCCGGGTCGACGAGGACCAAGTCGGCGTCGGCCCCGACCGCGATCGTCCCCTTCCGCGGGTAAAGGCCGTAGAGCCGCGCCGTGTTCGTGCTGAGAAGCGCCACGAGTTGCTCGAGACGGAGGCGGCCAGCCAGGACGCCCTCCGTGATCAAGAGCGGAAGCATCGTCTCAAGACCGGGAAACCCGGGCCGAGTGCTCCAGATGTCGTCCCCAAGCTTCCCCGAGAGGTGGTTGGAACAGTGGTCACTGCCCAGACTCTCGATCGTTCCATCACCCAGCGCCGCCCAGAGTGCTGCCTGGTCATGGACGCCCTTGATCGCCGGCGTGATCTTGGCAAGCAAAGGGTGGGACTGGGAAGCCCCATCCGAACTCAGGAGCAGGTAGTGCGGACAGGTCTCCCCACTGATCCTGACACCTCGCGCGCGAGCCGCTGCGAGCGTTCGGACGCCCAGCGCCGAACTGATGTGCAGGACGTGGACCGGCGCCCCAACAACGCCGGCGAGGAATGCGACCCGCTGGATACTTTCCGCCTCGATGAAGTCCGGACGCGCATCCGCCCAGCCTTGCAGGTCCCGACGCCCCCTCGCGCGGTGGAGCAGAAGTTCGGCGAGATCTCCGTTCTCGGCATGGACAAGCACGAGCCCGTCCAGCGCCCGCGCAGCCTCAAGCGTCTCAAACAGGACGGCGTCGTTGGCCGAGGTAATACCGAGGCGCTTGCCGTCCTCTCCTCGGTACGCCATGAAAACCTTGAACGTCCGCACGCCGGCGGCCACGAGCGCGGGCAGTTCCAGCACGTGGTCTCGGTTCATGACTGCGACGTGAAAGCCGACGTTCACCAGGGCACTGGCTTCGACTTCGGCGGCGCATCGCTTCAGTACGGGCATCGCCGCGCCCGCCTCGATCACGAAGCTAAGCAGGGTCGTGACCCCTCCTGCGACGGCCGCTCTCGTCTCCGTCTCGCAGTCCCGCTCGAACGGCAGTACGAGGCCCAAGTGGACGTGCGGATCGATCATGCCGGGCAGAAGCCACTGCCGCTTCGCGTCAATCGTCCGGCGCGCCCTCGGCAGGCTCGTGTCGCCGCCGACAGCCGTGATACGACCACCGGCAACCGCGACACCACCGGACACGACGCCCCCCGGCGTGACCATCTGCGCGTTACGGATGACGCAATCCGCCATGCTCATGTGGCCGAGCCGACCGGTGCCTCGTCGGCTGCTCGCGCCAACTGCCACGCATCGGTGGGGCAGTTCACCACGCAGAGGTTGCATCCCGTGCACAGCGCTTTGTCGAGGACCAATCGCTGTCCCGTGATCGACAACGCCATGCATGTCGTCTCGGCACAGATCCCGCACAGCGTGCACTTGTTCTCCTCGAGCAGGGGGTACGCGCGTGCGAAATCGTCGTACTCCACCTCCCCGATATACCGATGGCTCGCGCCAACGAGCTCCTCGACCGAGCCGAACTCCTGCTCTTCCAAGTACCGCTGAAGGAAGCTCTTCGAGTGGCGGATCAGCTTCACGCCGCGCCAGAGGATCCCCGAGGAGAACTGCACCGTCCGGGCCCCCAACAACATCGCCTCAACGGCATGCTCCGGGTCCAGGATCCCCCCCACCGCTGACACGGGAATCCGGACGTGCAACGAGATGGCGGCGACAAACTTGTACATGAGAAAGCGATCCCACGGGCCAAAGGCCGCGGAGAAGTTGAACCGCTTGGTAAAGGGATAGGCCGACCGCCCCCGCGTCCGCAGGTCGGGTGGGGCGATCGAGACCGGCGCGTTAATGGCCGAAATGGCGTCGGCCCCTGCGTCCCTGATGCCCTGGGCCACATGAATCAACTGGGGGTAACCGATCTCGGGTGTCATCTTCACCATAACCGGCACATCCACGGCCTTCTTGACCGCGCGGGTGATCTCCCGCAGCAGCGACGGAACCTGACCTACGAGGAACCCTGGAGCACGGGGAAACTCGCCGTCTCCATCGAACTCGCCGGCGCTGAGCGGGCACGACGTGTCGAGCTCGAGCATGTTCGCGCCCTCGGCCACCATCTCCCGCGCGATCGACGCCCACGTCGCCGGGTCGGCGGACCCCCCCATCACGTTGGCGATGATGGGCACACCGATTCCTCGGAGGCGGTACAGCAGCTCGAGTCCAAAGTCCCGATTGCAGAGGTTCTTCACGTTCAGCGCGAGCCCGAAGAGGCCGATCTGGTGGAAGGGTGGCCGGCCACGCGCCGCGATCATCCGGCGGGCAGGCTGCATCCGGGATCCGTCGGAGCCGGGTAAGGACAGGATACAGGGGGTGCAGACTGCCCCGGCTCCCGCGTCCACATGACGTCGCAAGAGGTCGGCCATGCCCTGCGGGTCGACCCGGGACACCGACACCTGCGACGCGACGAAAAAGGGGTTGTCGAAGTGAATCCCGCAGAAGTCGACCGCCAGGCTCATCTACCAACTCCTTGGAAGGCGTCTCGCCCGATCCGGCCTCACCATCAGAAGGACGGCGGGGTGATGACCCAGATGGAGGTCGCGGGCTCGTCCCCCGGGTTGTTGTACCAGTGCGGAATGACGCTCTGGTAGGAGATGCTGTCGCCGGTTTCGAGGACGTAGGTTTCGTCCCCGAGATGCACCTCAAGCCTCCCGGACAGCAGCACGCCGCATTCCTCGCCCTCGTGCGAAAACGGCTGTTCCTTGTTTGACGACATGTGGGGGGGCAGTTCCACGTACACGACTTCCAGCTTCCGGTAAACATCGGGTGTCAGCAACTCGTAGATCGGTCCCTCGACCGCCGCCGCGTCCCTGGGAATGAGCCGCTTGCGCTCGTGGCGCCGCACCACAACCCCCTCCGTCCGTGGCCCTTCGAAGAACGTCCCGATCGGCACGTCGAGGGCATAGGCGATTTTTGCAATCGTGAGGAACGAAGGGTTGCCGACACCACGCTCGAGCTGGCTCAGGAGCCCTGCCGAGAGACTCGCCTTCTCGGCTAGCCCCTCCAGGGAAAACCCTCGCGCCGCGCGAAGCTCCTGGAGCTTCGCGGCGAACTTCGCGAGGACTGCCGTCGCTCCCCCGGGATCAGGCAGGCGCCCGGCGCCTGGGGCCTTCCGCCCCTCGACGTCCTCAACCCCCTTTCCCGTCGCTGAAGATTCCTGCCCCTCGTTGCTCATCGAGCCTGAGGCCCTTCCCCCGTCATCGCCCGTCGTGTCACGTCCCGCAGTCCGCGTTCCCCGGTGATCCTCCTCATCCGCGCGATTAGGTCGTCGATCCGGACCCCCTCCACGGTGCCGCCGCTCACGATCGCCTCACCATCGACGAACACATCGTCAACGTCCTGCCCGGTGCAGCAATACACTAGGTTGCCGTAGGGGTTGTTCCAGGGCTGTACGTGGAGACTGCGTGTCCTGATCGTGATGACGTCGGCGCGCTTCCCCACCTCCAGGCTGCCAATTCGCTGTTCAAGCCCGAGCACCTGCGCTGCCTTGCTCGTCGCCAATCGGACGACTTCCTCGGCTGGCAGGAACATCGGATCGGCGCTCTGCACCTTGCCCAACAGGGCGGCGCACCGCATCTCTTGGAAGAGGTCCATGCCGTTATTCGATGGCGCGCAATCCGTGCCAAGCGCCATGGAGACACCCGCGCGGACCATCTCGTCAACCGGCGCGATCCGCGCCTCGATCTTCGCGTTGCTGACAGGACAATGCGCGACGTGCGTTCCAGTCCCGGCGAGCAAGGAGACTTCCTCCGTCGTCACGTAGAGGCAGTGGGCGGCGATCACGTCCGGGCCGAGGAAGCCAATGTCATACAGGTAGGAGACCGCGCCCATGGCTCCGCGAGCCCTGACGGCATCCACTTCCTCCTGCGACTGCGCCACGTGGATGAACATCTTGGCACCCGTATCGTCGGCCAAGCGCCGGATCGTCCGGAGAAGCTCGGTCGAGCACGTGTCGGTTGCGTGGGGACCGAACCCCGCGCTGATGCGGTTCTCGCCGGTCACCCCCCAGCGGCTGATAAGCGCCTCCGCCTTGTCGAGCTCCGGTCTCCGCCCTACATCAAGCAACGACGTCGTCACGACCGCGCGGATACCACTTTCCACGAAGGCATCCACGATCGCGTCCATGTGCGCGTAGCGGTCGGCCACGCACGTAACGCCGTTGCGCAGCATCTCGTAGCACGCCGCCAGCGCAGCGGTTTTCAAATCGTCTGGCGTCACCCGTGCGTCGAGGGGCCAGATGTAATCCGATAGCCACGTTCCGCGCGGGGCATCGTCGGCCAACCCCCGGAACAGGTTCATGCAGGCGTGCGTATGAACATTGACGAGCCCGGGCATGACGACGTGATCGCGGACGTCGCGGATCTCCGCGTCGATGATCTCCGGGGCTCCCTCCTGAGGCCCCACGTAGGCGATGCGAGAACCCTCCATGAGCAGGGCACCCGGATCGAAGATGTCGCCCGAGGCGTTCATCGTCATGACCGTTCCGCCCCTCAGCACCCGCCACATCCTGTGCCCCTTGCTCCCACCGCTCATCGCCACGCCACCGACCCCCTCATGCCTTGAGCCCGGACAGCGCCACCCCTTTGATGAACTGACGCTGACCGACAAGGAAGATGAGGAAGATCGGCAGCGAGGTGATGACGGCAGCCGCCATCAGCAGATGCCAGTCTGCAAAGTACTGGTCTTTGTAACTGCTCAGACCCAGCTGGAGTGTCCGCATCTCAGGTTTGGTCGTCAGGATCAGCGGCCACAGAAATGCATTCCACGACTCCGTAAACGTGAACATGCCCACCGTCGCGAGCGCTGGCTTGGCCAGCGGGAGATAGACGCGACAGAAGGCCTGGAACTCCGAACATCCATCGATCCGCGCCGCGTCCAGCAGATCCGGGGGCAGCATGCTGAAGAATTCACGCATGATGTACACTCCCAATGTCGTCGCCATCCCCGGAAAGATCAGGGCACTATACGTGTCGATCAGACCCGTCCCACCGGTGCCCAAGAGGTCGTTCCCGCCCGCCAGCGGAACCGCGCGGAACATGATAAACAGCGGGATCATCGTCACCTGCACGGGGATCATCACCGTCCCGAGAATGAAGGAGAACAGCACGCCGCGTCCCGGGAAGCGCAGCCGCGCGAAGGCATACCCGGCAAGTGAGTCCAGGATCAAGACGCTCAGTGTCGAGACGCCTGCCACGATAAGGCTATTAATGAAGTACCGCGAGAAGTCGAGCTTGACCAGCGCCTCCCGGTAGTTGTCAACGCGCAGGGCGCTGGGGATCAGCCGCGGAGGCCAGGCGAACACCTCGGCGGCGGGCGTGACCGATGTCGAGAGCATCCACATGAACGGGCTCACCATCACGACCGCCCCGCCCATGAGTACGACGTAGAGCAGGAGCCGGCCAATACGCTTGAGCACGAGGGGCCTGAGCGCGACGCAGCGCGAATGCTGCCCGTGCCCGTCCGCCAGCACGAGAATGTCGGGCCGTCCCGGGCCCGTCACGCCAGTCATGCGCATCTCCCCGCTAGTACCGAAACGCCCGCGCCGACAGGCGGAGGCTCAGAAGCGAGGCGGTGAGGATGATCGCGAAGAGCACGAACGCCATGGCCGACGCGTAGCCCATCTTGAAGTACTGAAACCCGTTCCGGTAGATCTCGAACACCACGGATGTCGTCGCATCGGCAGGGCCGCCCGCCGTCAGCACGAAGATCTGGTCGAACACCTGCAGGGCAAAGATCCCGGTCATCAGCCAGATCAGCAACGTGGTCGGCAGCAGAAGGGGCCACGTGACGCTCCAGAACCGCCGCCATGCATTCGCGCCGTCGACACGGGCGGCTTCGTAGAGATGAGCGGGGATCCCCTGGAGACCCGCCAGGTAGATGACGATGTTATAGCCCAGGTTCTTCCAGATCCCAATGAGGATGATGCTGGGCAGCGCAAGCGCGGGATCATCGAGCCAGCCCTGGCGTGGAATGCTGAGGAGGCTCAGGGCGTAGTTCAGCACGCCGAACTGCGCGTTGAAGATGTAGAGCCAGATCATCGAGACCGTAACCATCGATGCGACGGCGGGGATGTAGTAGGCCGTGCGGAAAACCGCCAGCCCCTTGATCTTCTGGTCGAGCATCATCGCGAACACCAGCGCCAGCACGGTGGCCGGGAATACGGTGCCCACCGTGTAGAGGACTGTGTTCCAGACCGCGCGGCGGAAGATGTCGTCGTCGAGGAGCCTCAGGTAGTTCGCCAACCCGACCCACCGCGGCGCGTCCGTGATCGAGTATTCAGTGAAGCTGAGGTAGAGGGCCCCGAGGGCCGGCACCACGCGCACCACGAGGAACAGCGCCACCATCGGCAGCACAAAGGCGAGTCCCGCCAGCGCCTCGGGCTTCCGTCGCAGTTCTCGCGCAAGACTCATCCGCGATGGTCCTTCCACCCGCACGGTCAGGTACGGTCGCTATGCGCGCTTACTGGGCGAGCAGATTGTTGACCTTCTGCGCCGCCGCGTCGAGGGCGTCCTTCGCAGACCGTCCTTTGAGGTAGACCTCATCGAGCGCGGAGGTCAGGATGCGAGAGATTTCCGCCCACTTCGGATGCTTCGGCAGTGGGCGCCCGACCTTCGCGACTTCGAGGAACTGCGACACCCACGGATTCGTCCGGACGTAGTCCGACGTCATGGCCGCCTTCAGCGCGGGCAGCGTGTCCTCTCCGGCGAGGAACTGGACCACGATGTCCGTGTTCATGGTCATGAACCTCAGGAGTTTCAGCGCCTCGACCGGGTACTTGGTCCCCTTCGAGATCCCGAACATCTCGCCCGACAATTCCATCGCGGGGACTTTGTTGATCGGCGGCACCGCGATCCCGATGCTGTCCCGCAGCTGGGGCGCGTCGCGCATAACCCCGCGCGTCGCGTTATTCGAAACGAGCATCGCGACCTTGCCTTGCATGAAGTCAACAGGGTCGTTCTTGATGCTGCCCGGCTTGTCCACTTTGTACCTGTTCAAGAAGTCGGCGAGGAACTCGACGGAGGCGACGCCCTCTTGACTGTTGAAGGTCGCCTTCTTCCCGGCGGCATCGAAAACGTCGCCCCCATTGGACCAGAGGAAGGCGAGCCACATCTGCACCGTCTTGTACGGATGACTCGTTGGAATCCAGAAGCCGACCCGTTCGATGTTGCCCGATGCGTCCCGCTTGACCAGCTTCTGCGCGTACTGGCGCAAGTCGTCCCATGTCCGCGGCGCGCGGTCGTATCCCGCCTCCTTCAGGAAGTCCTTTCGGTAGAAGAACGGGCGCGGGCGCATTGCCCAGGGGATCGCATACACGCGGTTGTCCCAGACACCGCTGTCGAGCGCGTTCTCGGCAAAGTCGGCGCGGTTGATGTGTTGGTCGAGAGGAGCGAGGATTCCGTGAACGGCCCAGGCCGCGACGTCCACACTATAGAAGCTGAGGACGTCAGGTCCGGCACCCCCGGCAAACGCCGTCAGGATCTTCTGCTGGTACACCGTCCAGTCGAGTGTGAGCGCCTCGACCTTGATCCCGGGATTCGCCTCCTCGAAGCGCTGCACCACTCCCGGCAAGACCCGCTGGTGGTACGGACCTGACACCCAGAGCTTGAGGGTCACTGGCTTTGCCTGAGCGACTCTCACGTCGAACGCGCTAGGCGCACCCTGCGACGTCCCCACGCCCACGGCAAGAAACATCCCCAGCAGTCCTACAAACAGAAGACCCGCAAGTACCATCGCTCGACGTGCATTGCTCATCGCCAGTCCCTCCTGCCCGGTTTCTGTAGCGTCTTCATTATAGTGAAGAAGCGTCAAGGGGAAAATATATTGAAGGCTTTTCACTTGTCAATCGGAAAAAAAACAGGCAGGGTCCGCCTGCCGGTCGCGGCGCCGCCGAGTCCAAGCTGGCAGCCGGGGTCCCCCACGTGGGGCCCCGCTCGGCCCGGCGCCGCGCGGCCGAGGGGCCGTCAACGGCGCTGGTGCCTCTTGCACGCTCAACAAACCGAATCGTCATATCCCCCGCCCAAGGTAGGCGTCCATGACGTCGGCCCAGCGGGTGCGCCGGGCGAAGTCGATCTCGCGGTAGTGGAAGGCCGGGTTTCGGAATGCCGGGAGGTGGATGGAGAGCCCGCGCGCGGGGTCTACCCGCGATCCGGTGTGCGCCTCGGCGAACAGCGGGCTCCGCGCGGCTCTGCCCTCTATGGCCCGTCGCAGGTCCTCGCACCCGTGACGGATTCTCCGGCGATCGGTCGAGCGCGCCAGCTCCGTGGCGAAGTGGTGAAGATCCACGTAGGCGTCGTCGAAGAAGCGCAGCGTGCGGTGCCAGGCCAAGCGGAGGGCAGCGACCATGCCAGCCCTGCGGAGGCCCGCGAGCAGCGCCAGCGCGAGGGCACATCCATCGCCTCCACCAAGTCGTCGATCTGGTCGAGATCGATGGCGGACTGGGTGGCATCCAGGCCGGTGCCCTCGTAGGACTCGATGTAGCGGCGGACGATGGTGCGCCCAGCTCCTCGGGGCCCACGGTGGGCTTCGCGGCGAGGTCGCCGAGGATCGCCGCGTCGGGCCAGCCGGCGCCGGGCTCGATCTCCTCCGAGCCCATGAGGATCTGGGCGTGGTCGCGGAGCTGGTAGGCCACCTCGATCATGGTCATGAGACAGGCGTCCATGCCGACCAGGTCCACCTTCGGGCCGAGGAGGCGCGGTCGGTGTCTACGGGCGGCGGCAGCGGCTCAGATTCCGACACCGACCAACGCCGCCCGGCCAGCAAGTCACGGTAGCCTTTGCCGACGGCCGCGCCCGTCAGGGTCTCCGCGATCGCGGGCCGAGACCTCCACGAGGTGGCCGTCCATGGTCAGCTTGGCGATCGAGATGGTCGGGACCATGCCGCGGTTCGCCACGGGCATTACATGCAGTAGCTCCTCGGCCGTCCAGATTCGCCCGCGGCTCACGTCGTCTCGTACCAGCGCCTCAGCCTGCCGGTCATCGGGCACAAACCAGACCGTCTCGCCATGCCAGGGCACCCGGACCTCGAGCGGCGCGCCGTCGCGCGCGTACTGATCAAGGGGCATACCGACCAGGCGGGCCACGGCCGCGGCGAAGCCCGGGTCGCCGGCGCGGAGCACCGGTGGCGGCGCCTCCACCTGGGTCGGAGCCTGCCCGGCGGGGCGTCCGGCCCTGGACAGGGTCCCCAGCAGCCGCTCGATCTGGGGCTTCAGGTCGGCCATCGGAGGGGCCCGCTTCCTGCCTTTTCGTGCAGAAACCGGTGACAACCGGTGCAAGCGGTGACACGCCAGTATTCATGCGGGTTGTCACCGCTTCTGCACTGAGCGTCCCGGCTCGATGCACGAAGTGGTGACACGCCGCTATTCATGCGGGTTGTCACCGCTTGCACCGGTTGTCACCGGATTGGAGCCGGAAAAGGTGGATGAGGTGGTGCCGTCGGGCTCCTCGGCGGCGTCGGCCGACCCGCCGGACCGGGCCCGGAGGTCGGCGAGCTGCTCGGCCTGGAGGGCATAGCACCAGCGGCGCCGGTCGCCGGCGCGCACCTGCTGGCGCACGATCCCAAGGGGGTTCAGGAGGCCGGCCAGCCGGCGGGTGCTCTTCAGCCACTCCCACCCGGAACGGGCCCGGAGGGCCTCGAGTAGCTCGGCGGGGGTGGGCGTCTCGCCGATCTTCGCCCGGAGCGCCTCCAGCGCCTCCAGCAGCCGGGCCGTGGTCCCCGCCTCGGCGTCGGCGTCCCTCACGGTCCCCAGGTCGCGAGCCAGGTCGAGGAGTTGCCGGGTGCGGCTGCCGTCGTCCTCGGCGTCGGCGACCAGGGTGATGGCGACGAGCGGCGACCAGAGGTCGACGGCGCGGTCGTCGATCCCCTCCTGCTCCAGGAGGGTCGGGGCGCCGTCGTAGGCGGTGAGGACGTTCTGGATGTGCGTGAGGCAGGCGAGGGCGCACTGGTCGCGGAGGCTCTGGGCGTCGGTGTCCGTGGAACGACCGAGCCGCGCGACGGGCTCCGAGCGGCGCCGGCGCAGCATGAAGAGGGGCAAGGCCCGGTCCTCGAGCGTGTCCTTGAGGCCCATGATGCCGGCCAGGACCCGCGGGGCATAGACCTCGTAGGGCTCCTCCACGAAGCGCTCGCCCCGCTTCTCGAGCCGCGTCACCACCCCGCCCCGCTCGAAGCCGACGTTGAGCACGCTGATCAGCGCGTCGAAGCGGTCCTTGTCGCCCCGGAGCGTCTCCACCTCGTCGAGGAGCTGGGCGCCCCCGGTCCGGGCGGCCGAGCGGTAGAGCTGCGCTTCCGTCGGGTGGGCGGTGACCGGTGAGGCGTTGAAGCAGACGCGGGCCAGGAGCCCGAGGAGCCGGCTCTTGCCGCACCGCTTCTCCGCTGACCGGATCGAGAGGTACGGGAAGACGCGGAAGGCCCGGTAGCACCACGTGGCGAGCGTCCACGCGGCGATCCAGAGCGCCGTGCGCCGGTCCCGGAGGACGACGTAGCGGGGGAAGAAGTCCGCGAGGGCATCGAGCGCGCGGGCGATCGAGCCCGACTCGCCGGTGGTGAGCCAGCGGACGGCCGCCTCGCGGCTCACGGTGGAGGGCCCGGGCTCGGCGTGGCGGAGCCCGAGTCCCGTGGGCAACTGGTCCGCGCGGTATGCCTGGCGCGTGGACGCGATGACGACGAGGGCCTTGTCGACTGGGAGCCCGTACCAGAGCACGCCGTCGGCGACGTCCTGCGCGGGATGGAGCACGCGAACCGCATCGACCCGCTCGAGGAGGTCGAGCGCGGTCCCTTCGGCGCCGGCCTCGTCGGGTTCCTCCTTTCGCTTCACCCAGCCGCGCCACCATGCGCTCGTCCGGCTGAAGGCCGCGTGCTTCAGCACGAGCCGGGGGAGGGCGGTGAAGGCATCGAGCGGCTGCGCGCAGAGGTAGTCGTCGAGGCCGACCTTGGCGCCGTCCGGGCCGGACGGGAGCTTCAGCACGCTGACCCTGGCACCGCGCCCCTCGATCTCCTTGCCGAGGGCGAAGACCGGCTGCAGGAGATCCGGGCGCGTCCAGACATCCGAGTCCGGGACGATCCCCGTCTCGCGCTCGCACCAGTCGATGCGGTCGAGGTCCGCGATCGGCCGGCCGCCGTGCTGCCAGTTCCAGAGTCCGCCGACCGCCATGCAGGCGAGGCCGTCCTGATTCGCCTTGAGCGCCTTCTTCTCGCCCTCCGTGATCAGAAGCGGGACGGTCGGATCGGCAAGGGCCGCGTGGGCGCGCGCCGGGATGTAGAGCCTGGGCGGCGTCCCCGCGCGCTGGTAGTAGCGCATCGTGTGGCCCTGGCCGTCGGGGACAGGAGGGAAGAGCTTGCAGCGGAGGAAGGCGTTATCGCGGCGTCGGGGCCCACCGCCGGAGCCGCCGCTGTCGAGGGAGCTGCTGTTGCCGTGTGAGGCGGCGCCGCCCTCCGGCGCAGCGCTCGGGCGAGAGGCGGCGCTCGCGCGCGGGGCGCCGCATCCCAGCGAGGCCCCCTCGTAGGGAAAGACGAGGACGTGCCGGACCTTCTCGGCGAGCCGGGGGCCGAGCAGTCGCGCGAGATCGCCGGGCGGCGGCGTGTGGAGGCCGGCCTCGATGATCGTGGCATCGGAGAGTCCTGATCGGCGCAGATCATCGAGGGCCTCCGTGTGGAGAGA
The DNA here is from genome assembly GCA_016188005.1 of Candidatus Rokuibacteriota bacterium. Lineage (NCBI taxonomy): Bacteria > Candidatus Rokuibacteriota > Candidatus Rokuibacteriota bacterium. The sequence goes on from JACPIQ010000016.1 coordinate 41,800, forward strand.
CAGCGCGCTCGTGGCTCGCGCGGCTGGCTGCGCGGGCTCCGGCGCGCCGTGCGGGGTCGGATCCCCGGCGTCGGGTCCGGGCAGACTCCCGGGCGCATCTCCTCGCGCGAGGCCAGACGTCATGCTCGGCCCCGGCACCTCACGCGGGTCCAGCCCGTCGCCCGCGCCCGGCGTGGCGGGCGGGGCCAGCCCGTCCAGCGAGCCCGGCGTGTCGCGCGGGGTCGAACCCGCGGCCACGGGCGGGCCCACTTGCTCGGCCTCATCTCGAAACGCTCGGCCGACCGTCATCCTCGGCCCCAGAGCCCGCGCCGCGCCTCCCGGGCCTCGCGCTGGAGATTCAGGAAGCGCCGCTGGTACTTCACGTTCGGCGGGATCGTCATGACCTGGGCGTAGCCCAGGCGGACCATCTCCGCGTTCGCGATCACACGCTTCTTCGCCTGCTCGACCCACACGTAGGCGAGGAGGCGCCCATATCCATCACGGCGGACCGTATCAAGCTCCAGGCGCACGTCCCGCCCGGCCACGAGCCGCTGATTGACCTCGCGGGCCCGGGCGCCTCCCTCGCGCCAGCCGCGGGCTTGAGGATGCGGGATCTCCGGGGCGTTGACGCCGATGTAGCGCACCTTCTCGAGCCGCTGGCCGACTTGCACGTGGATCGTATCCCCGTCCACGACCCAGACCACGCGGCCCCTCATCGAGGCTCGTGGTTCCGTTCCGCGCCGGGATGCGCGCCGAGAAACTCCGCCCACGCCGTCCGCCGGGCGAAGTCCAGCTCTTGGTAGTGGGCGGAGGAGTCGCGGTATGCCGGGACGTGGAGCGAGAGCCCGCGGCCAGGGCGGCAAGCTCACCGCGGGCCCGTGATCCCGAAGTCGCGCATCAGGCGGAGCAGATAGGTCCGCTGGAGCCCGAGTGTCCGCGCCGCCCGCGTGCGGTTGCCGCCGCTCTGGCGCAGCGCGCCCGCGATCAGGCCCCGCTTGAAGCCGAGAATGGCCGCATGCCAGGTCTCCGCTGCGGCCGGCGAGGCCAGCGCCGCCGAAGGCCGCTCCGGCAGCAATGTGCGCGTCGGCGGTGAGGTGCGCGGTGAAGTCAGCCACAGGGCCGCGACGGTCGGCATGGTCGTCATCTCCCTTCTCCCAGATAGGCCTCGAGGAACTCCGCCCAGCGGGTGCGCCGGGCGAAGTCGAGCGCCTGGTACTGCACGGACGGGTTCCGGTAGGCCGGGAAGTAGATGGACAGCCCCCGCGCCGGGGCCATCCGCGGGCCGGCATAGGCCTCGGCGATGAGGGGGCTCTCTGCGCCCTGGCCCTCGATGGCACGGCGCACGGCGCCGCAGGCCTGACGGATGATGCGCGCGTCGGTGGCCCGGCCAAGCTCCACGGCGAAGTGGTGGAGGTCCACATACGCGTGCTCGAAGAAGTGAAGCGCGCGGCGCCAGGCCAGATGTAGCGCCGTGGCGACATGCGCGCGACGCACGTCGCGGAGCAGCGCCCGCGCGAGGCCATCCACCGCCTCCACCAGATCGTCGAGCCGGCCGAGATCGACGGCGGACTGTGTCGCCTCCTCGGCGCCGTGCCGGTAGGACTCGACGTAGCGCTGGACGATGGTGGCGCCGAGCTCGGCGGGCGTCATCGTCGGGTTCTTCGTGAGGTCGCCAAGAATGGCCGAGTGGGGCCAGCCGGGGCCGGGCTCGAGCTCCTCGGAGCCCACCAGGACCTGGGCGTGGTCCCGGAGTTGGTAGGCGACCTCGATCATGGTCATGAGGCAGGCGTCCATGCCGACCACCTCCACCTTGCGCCCGAGGAGGCGGTGGGCCCGGGCCAGCAGGCGCTTGAGCTCCTGGTTGTCGAGGCAATCGCCGGAGGTGTCGTCGTAGGCAATGCCGCGGCTGATCGGCGGCTGCTGCTGGAGCTGCTCGCGGGTGGTGTGGAAGAGCGGGCGCTTCCGCCGGCGCCGCCGAGGCTCGGTGGCCGGAGACGGGCCGCCGCGCTCCCGCCTGTCGGTGCCCCGCGACAGCATCTCCGGCGGCACGTAGAAGCCGGAGCCGTGGTTCATGAGGATCAGCGCGGTCCTCTCGGCCGGGTAGCGCTCGACGCCGAAGCCGATGAAGCCCTCCAGCACTCGCGCGTCGCCGGTGTTGGTCGGGCCGAGATCGGCCAGGAGCCGGGAGTGGATCCGCCGCGGATCCTCTCCCCGCGTCACGTAGTAGCGCCGCGTGCCATGCCAGTTCCCCTTGGAAGCGTCGTGGCCGGGGGAGCGGTCCACCTGCGCGAGGACCTCGACCGCGCCGGGCGTGGACCCCACCCGTTCCATCTCGGCGAGGTCGGCGAGGAGTTCGCCCTCGAGATCGTTGTCCGCCGCCATGTAGGCCAGGATCAGCCACTCGGCGGTGGGCCGGCCGGCGTCGGAGGACTTGTCGTGCGGCGGGAGGCCCGGCCGGGGGCCGGGCTTGCCGCGGGAGTTGCGCCCTCCGCGGGGGTGGAAGAGGAACGGGCGCTTGCCGGGGACCGGGTCGGCCATGGGGTCTCCTCCTACGAGGTGCGGAAGGGTGAGAGCCGCCGCGGCCTCGCGCCGGCGGGGCTCCCCTCAAGCAGGCCCGCCGCCAGCAGCACGAGCGTCGCGATCTCGGCGTGGTAGATGTCGCGATGGGCCCCGATCAGCCACTCCGTCCGCGTCACGATGCGGGAGCCGTCCACGTTGATCGCGGGACATCGGGGCAGGCCGCTGCGCTGCACGTCCACCAGGTCGAGGTCGGGCGCCCCCACCCCCCGCGCGCCCACGGCGCCCATGGCGCTCCGGACCACCGCCTCGCGCGCCCGGCCGAGCCAGCCAGGGGGCGCCGCGACGCGATCGATCTGGTCGCCGCCTGTCACCGCGGGGTAGAGGCTGTGAAGCGCGCGATCGTGGACCGAGCGCAGGGCGACGAGGGGGCCGGTGAGGCGCCGCCCGGCGAGCACCGGGCGGTAATGGCCCGGTCGGTGCGTGCCCGGGACCTCGTCGGCGAAGGCGAAGGCGGAGAAGGCGGCCAGCAGCAGGACCAGGCTCTGGGGGCCGAGCCCGCCCATCACCGCCGAGGCCAGGAGCTTCGCGCCGAAGGAATGCCCGATCAGGTGAAGCCGGGGCGCCTTGTCGCCGAGGGCCGCGAAGAGCGGCGCCACAAGCTCCCGGCCGAGGCGCTCCCCCACCTGCCCCGCGCGGCGCTTCATGAGCCAGAACGACAGCGCGTGAAGCGGCGAGAGGAGGGCGCCGCCACGGCCGCTGTCGCCCCGGGTCGCGCCGTCGGGCGCGGCCCCGTCGCGCCAGGCGCCCACGGCCCGCGCGCCGTCGCGGATGCGGCGCAAGAGGGCGTCCAGCTCCAGCTCCTCCTCGGGGCCGAGCGGCACCTCGGTTTCGATGAGCCCTGCCACGAGCCTGCCGAGCAGCCCGGGCTGGCTGCGCGCGAGGTCTCCGAGGCCCCTCAGCAGCTCGGGTCGAAGCGCCTCTGCCGGGTTGCGGGCTCCCGCCTCGGGCTCGGCGAAGGACTTCGAGGGCCAGTGGACAGCGACGCGCAGCGCGGCGACCCGATCCCCCAGCGGGCGGAGTGCGCCGTCCAGATGGGCGAAGAACCGCTCGGCGTCAGCCCGGGCCTCGGCCTCGTCACAAAGCCAGCCGTGGCAGAAGAGGAAGCAGTCGCTGGCCGCCGGGAGGCGCCCCTCGAGGGCGTCCAGCCCTCGCGGCTGCGCCGGCCGGCCATCGCGCGTGAGCGGGATGAGGATCATCTCCCGGCCGCGAGGGCGCAGGCTCGTCACGGCCCTGCCACCTTGAGCGCGCGGGCGATCTGCTCGAGGAGCTGGATGATGCGGTCGAGCTTGGCGCCGAGCGCCTGGGTGAGCCACAGCACGAGATACAGCGAGATCGCCCCCGGCACCCCCACCAGCCCCAGGAGCCGGCCCCAGCCATTGAGGCCGTTGGTGCCGTTCTGGGCGCCGCTCGGCGGGGGCGCGCAGGGCGGCTCGGGGCGGCTCACTCGCCTTCTCCGTGAACCACGACGGCCACCGCGAGCCAGAGGGCCCGCAGGCTGTGCTCGGACATCGCCACGTTAATGCTCTCCTGGCCGTGGACCAGGGCGAGCACGGGGCCGGTGGGCGTGCGCATGATCGTGGGATCGCACAGGCCATGCCGGAAGTCGCATTCGATGCGGGTCGTCATGTCAGACGCCGCTCCGCGCCCGCCGGAGCTGGTGCAGCTCCTGGGGGGTCAGCTTCACCTTGAGCGCCGCCGCCTCGTGCTTGTACTGCTCCGCCCTGTGCCTGGCCCCGGCGATCTCCGCCATGCCGCTCTCGTACGTCGAGCGGTAGCCGGCGGCGCGCCCCTCGAGCTGGAGAATCTTCCGCACCTTGTCCGATCGGCACTCGTCCATGGGGGTCTCTCCTCTCACTGCGATGTGGTGGTGGGACTGCTGGGGGGCGTGGCCGCGGCGTCACCAGCCCTGGGCCGCGGCCCCGGCTCGGCCCGGCCGCGGTGAAGCTCGGCGAGCTGGCCGCCCGTGAGCGTCCACTCGATGCCCTGGGCCCGGTCGAGCAGTCGGTGTACCTCGGTCTTCGCCCGCGTCGCCCGATCGCGCGCCCGCTCGTAGCGCGTCAGGAGGCGGCGAGCGCGCGCCTCGAGCGCGAGGATCTTCCGCACCTTCCGCGAGCGGATCGGTGCCGGGGTCATGGCGTCAGATCGGCCGCGTGAGCCCGGCGGGATCCACGGGGCGCGTCGGCTGCGGGGTGGCTGAGGGCGTGGGAGACTTCTCGGGCGGGCCGCATCAGTCGAGCGTCCCCTCGAGCCACTCGCTGTCGGCGGCGAGGATCCCGTCCCGCATGGCCAGCCCCGCCGTCTCGATCCGGCCCCGCACCTCGGCGAGCTTCTCCTCGGTGAGGGCCGCCAGCTTGGCCGGCACGCGAACGCCCTGCTCCGTCACCTCGCCGCGCTGCTGGCCCACGAGGAGCCGCCACTCCGCCCACTGCCCCCAGCCCCCATCGGCCGTCACGACGACCCAGCAGCCGTAGCGAGGGATGCCAGAACCCTCGGGGTTGCGCTGGATCATCGCCGCGACGCGCACCCCGTCGAGCTTCCCCTGCTCTTTCACCTCGGTGAGCAGCGCGCTCAGCGAGCCGTGGATGATCTTCATGACGCCCTCCTCGGCACGGGATCGTTTCAACTGCGGCGCCGACGGGAGGGGAGAAGAGCAGGAGGGATGCCACGTGGAGGAAGGGCGTCGCAGCTGCGAGCGAAGTGCCTGCGAGCGCTGCGCGATCCAGCGGCTCGTCCCGCGCCGGAGTCTATCCCACGCTCGTGTCCGTTCGGCGCGCGCCGGGCCCCTTGTCGATTAGTTGTCGATTACTTGTCGATTGCGGCGCTGTCTTGTCGATTACGGGCCCGCTCCAGCGGTCTCGCGTGTCGATTCGAGGGGTATTCCCCGACGCGTGAGAGAGACCCGCGAGCCTGCCACGACACACTTCGCCTGCGTTGTCGCGGAGTTCCGCGTCTCGGCGAATCGACAAGCGGCTTCGCGGAATCGACAACTAATCGACAACCCCTCCCTCGATGTGACCGGGGCCCCGGAGGAGATCTGGTCGGGCGTCGCAAAGAACATCGTGCACTTCCAGGCCCTGGGAGAGCGCAGCGCTGTCGGGCACGCTCCTTGCGCTTCAGGAGCGTCAATGCGATTCAGGAGCGGCAATCCTCACAAGGAGGCGACGCCAGTGGACCGATTGTTGACCCTCAAGGTGATCGCGGCTCAGACGGGAACCTCCCAGGCCTTCTGGCGCAAGCTCGCCGCGCGGCGGGAGATCCCCGTCGTCAGGCTCGGGCGCGCCTGTCGCGTGCGCGAGGCAGACCTCGAGCGCTTCCTTGCCGAGCGGTGCCGGGGGGTGCGGGAGACGCCGCAGTGAGGCGGAGCCCCATCACGGCAGGCGCACGGCCCCCGGGGCCCGGTCGGCGATGCAGGCCGACCTCGTCGGAGCGCCTGGGGGCCAGGCGGGTGCGCGATGTGACGGAGGCGGGTGACCCCGGGCAACGCCCTGTCCCCTTCACTGGCCCTGAGCGCCGGCGGCGCCGGCATCCGGGGACCCGCCGCTCGGCCCCGTCTCCGTGACCCGCGGATCCGCGCGGGGCTGCTCCATCGCGCCCGGCGCCGTTCCCCCTCGGGCCCTGCGTGCGCATCCCCCTTGACAGGGCGGTGTCTCATACGATATCAGTAAGGGCATGAGCCTCCTTCTCCGCCACTGGCGGGAGCGCCGGGGGTACTCGGTCCGCGAGCTGGCCCAACGGGCGGGCGTCGGCCACGTCACTGTCGTCAGGATCGAGAACCACCACCTCTCCCCCACGGTTCGCATGCTGGAGAAGCTGGCCAAGGCGTTGGAGATCACGGTGCGGGACTTCTTCCCGGCCGCGCGACGGCGGGGGAAGCGGAGGGCGCGATGACCAAGCGGGGACGGAAGGTCAGGGGCGTGTTCGAGCGGGACGGGCAGTGGTGGATCCGGTGGTCCTGCTCCCTGGGCCACGACCACCGGCAGCCGAGCGGGGAGTCGAAGACGGCCGCCGGGGAGGAGCACAAGGCCAAGCGCGCCGAGGTGCGGGACGCCCGCAAGGCGGGGCGCCAGTGCTGCCCCAAGCTCGTTCACCGCGAGCGGCCGGCCCTGTTCGAGCAGATCCTGGCCGACTACATGGAGCATAGCCGGCGCAACAAGCGCTCTCATGCCAGCGACAGGCCCAAGGAGGAGCGGTTCACAGCGCTGTTCAGGGGCCGCCTCGCCTCCGACATCACCTCGAAGGAGATCGAGGACTTCAAGGCGGCCTTCCTGCAGGAGCCCCGCAAGCCCAGGCCGCGCAAGGCGGGGGCCCGCCGCTCGCGCCGCCGCCGCGCCCAAGCCCAGGAGACGGGCCCCCGCACCGTCGCCACGGTGAACAGTTACCTGAAGTTCCTCAAGGCCGTCTTCAACCGCGCCATCCGTCAGGGGCGGCTGACCTATAACCCCGTGAAGGCCGTCAAGCTGTATCGGGAGAATAACGCCCGGAGCCGGTGCCTGAGCCAGGGGGAGGAGCGGCGCCTCCTGGAGGCCCTCCCCGAGCGGCTCCGGCCCTTCGTGACGCTGGCCCTCCACACGGGGATGCGGCGGGGCGAGCTGCGGGCGCTCAAGTGGGAGGACGTGGACTTCTCGACCGGCGCGATCCACGTCAAGCAGGACAAGGCCGGCGATGGCCGGTGGGTCACCGTGAACAGCGTGGCACGGGAGGCCCTGCTCTCCGTCAAGCGCGAGCAGAAGATCCTGAGCCCCTGGGTGTTCTGCTCCCCCGAGGGGAAATTCCTCCACAACTTCGAGCGCGACTGGCGCCCCGCCCTTGAGGCCGCGAAGATCCCCGACTTCCGCTTCCACGACACCCGGCACACCTTCGCCTCGCGGCTGGCGATGGCCGGCGTGGACCTCTACACGGTCCAGCGGGCGGGGGGCTGGAAGACCCAGGTGATGGTCCAGCGCTACGCGCACCTGAGCCCCGACCACATGCGGGCGGCGGTGGAGCGGCTGGCGAACGCCGCACGCCAGGGCGCCACGGGCAGCAAGACCGGGACTGCGTCCTGATGACGGTGATGCGCGACGGGGGCCCGAGAGACGATGGGGCGCGGCCGGCACCCCGCTGGGGCCCCCTGCGATGCCGAGGCGACGTTCTGGGCTGCTCGGTTCGGGTGAGGTGGCTCAAGGCCAGGTGGCCTGGATGGGCGCATGACGGTGGCACACCATCGGCCCTTGGACCGTTCGAGAGCCTCCTGAGGTAAACTCCAGCCGGGGGGAATGCCATCATCAAGGCTCGGAGGCATCCAACGATCGAGACGGGCCGGGATCCCAGGGAGATCCCCGCCTACGGGGTCATGGACGCGGCAAGGTATCTTCGCATGCCCGCGGCGACCCTGAGGTCGTGGGTTCTCGGACGGTTCTACCCGACCGCCAGGGGCCGGGAGTTCTTCAGACCCGTCATCCACCTACCCCAGCCAGAGTGGCCGGTGCTGTCCTTCGTCAATCTGGTGGAGGCTCACATCCTCGAGGCCATCCGTCGCCGGCACGAGATCCCCCTTCGCAAGGTGCGCTCGGCGGTGGCGTTCCTCGAACGGCATTACACCTCCAGGCATCCGCTCGCCGAATACCGGTTCGAGACAGACGGCCTGGATCTCTTCATCGACAAGGCGGGCCTGCTCATCAACTTGACGCAGGACGGGCAGCTGGCGATGCGCGAGCTGGTGAGGGCTTACCTCCGCCGCATCGATTGGGATCTGAAGGGGCTGCCCATTCGCCTCTTTCCCTTCATCAGGAAGCGCGAGCCGGAAGAGCCGAGGGCCATCGTGATCGATCCGTTCGTCTCCTTTGGACGCCCGGTGTTGACGGGGACGGGAATCGCAACGGCAGTGATCGCGGAGCGCTTCAAGGCGGGGGAATCGGTCGACGACCTCGCCCGGGACTACGACCGAGGTCCCCTTGAGATCCAGGAAGCCCTCCGCTGCGAGCTCCCGCTCGAAGCCGCCTAGCCAGCCGCCACCTCTCTTCATCGATCGGTCCCTCGGCCGACACGCCATCCCCGACGCCCTCCGGATGCAGGGTATCGAGGTCCACGTCCACGATGACCACTTCCCTCAGGACGCTCGAGACGAGGAGTGGCTTCCTGAAGTCGGGCGGCGGGGATGGGCGGTAATCACCAAGGACGCGAAGATCCGGTACCGCCTCACTGAACAGGCGGCTCTCATCGCCGGTGGCGTCCGTGCGTTCGTCCTGACCCGTGGCGATCTGACTGGTCCCGAGATGGCGGCGACCGTGGTGGCCGCCTTGCCCCACATCGCCAGGTTTTCCATCCGACACGAGCCGCCATTCATTGCAAGGATCGCCCGCTCCGGCAGAGTCCAGATGCTCTTCAAGCCCCGAGGGCCCCGACGAGCCTGATGGCCTCTCCCGTGCGCGCATGCGCGCCCGCCGGCGAGCGAAGAGCAATCCCGAGGGCGCAACCGGCACTAAAACCGGCACTCAGGCCTGGCGGCGTGGAAGGCGCCGCGGTGGAAGTCCCTGAAAGACAATGGCGCGCCCGGCAGGATTCGAACCTGCGACCCTCGGCTTAGAAGGCCGATGCTCTATCCAGCTGAGCTACGGGCGCGCAAGGACCTACGCGACAGCCGAGGCCAGTCTACACGGCCTTGGCGGATCTTGTGCTGGACCGAGCGCGGCACCTTCCGAGGATCGCGCCCCCCGTCAACCTCGCGGGGGCGAAATCCGAGGTTGACACCCCCCGGGCCAGGCGTTATCCGTTGTGCGACGTGGCGAACGCGGCGGCGCCGGTGAGCGGCGCCGACTGTGGCATCATCTACAGCTCGGACATCAGTTCAGAGGCCATCGAGACATTCTGTGGCATCGGCTCTGTGGCATCGACTCCTGGGCTCCTGGGGCGGCCAGCGTCCGAATCTGGCTGTTGTGTCAAGCGGCGCCCCACCCGACGGCGCCGCCCCGGCCTCGGCCGCACCCGCCCCCCGACACCCATTGTGTTAGCTACGCTCCCTTCTTGTCGACGTCGACGCCAATATGGTCCATGGCTGGCCTCTCCTCTCTGCGCCGTTGAGCGCGAGTAGCTCTTGTGGGGCAGTCTATGCCACCACGTCGAGCGAGAGGCCAGCCGCTTCATGACATCTACGCTCGCGACGTGGTGCGCTCCGGGTGACCCGCGCGGGCGGGAGGTTCCGAGGGATAAGGCGGGCGCCGGGGTGCGCCCCTATCGCAGCGGCGGACGGCTTGCGCCCCCGTGGCCGGGCCGGATATCGCCGATGCACCGGTGTTGCCGATTCACCTCGTACCGAGTAACCTGGAAGCATGTTGGACCGGATCTCCGTTGACCCTCGGGTCTGTGATGGCAAGCCCACCATCCGCGGGATGCGCATCACGGTGGACTTTGTGCTGAAGCTGCTCGGCGACGGCTACACGGCCGACGAGATTGTCAAGGAGTATCCCGAACTGGAGAAGGAGGACGTCTACCAGGCCGCCAAGTACGGCGCCTGGCTGGCGAGTGAGACGACCTCGGCGATTGCATGAGGCTCCTCGCCGACATGCACATCTCGCCGCGCACCGTGCGATCTCTGCAGGCCCGTGGCCATGACGTGGCGCGCATCAACGAGATCATGCCGGCGACCTCGGCGGACGAGGCCATTGTCGCCCGCGCCATCCAGGACGACCGTGTCATCCTCACCCAGGATCTCCGCTTCTCGGCGATCCTGGCGTTCGCAGGAGGACGGGCGCCGTCGCTCATCTCGTTGCGCCTCTCCTCTTCGCGCATCGAGCTCGTTGACGCCATCCTCGAGCGCGTCCTGCCGAGCCTCGAGTCCGACGCCAAGGCTGGGGCGATTATCACCGTCGAGGACACCCGTATCCGGATTCGCCGCCTGCCGGTCCGGTAGCGCACCGGTCCGCGACGCCGCCCCTTGACAACCCGGGTGGCTTCAAGGCCAGCGTCGGCGCCGGGCAGGCGGGTCGCGCGACCGCAGGAAACGGCGTTGACAGGGCGCGATGCGGGATTACCATGGCGCGCGCCTGTCCCGGGGCGCGGCGCAGGGCACCCGGCAGCACTGTGGCATCGGCTCCTGTGGTTCCTGGCGCGGCCAGCGTCCGAATTTGGGAGATCATGTCATGGGGACGGGGACCCCGGACGGGGCGCGCGCCGCCGAAGGGGGCCAGAGTTGGCTACGCTTGCACCATCGATCGGCTGCAAGTGTCCGGCGCGCACCCGATCCCGGTGCGTTGAGGGTCACCGGAGAGGGCAGAATTCGCGACCGGCTGGCGCACAACCGGCGGTCAAGCCTCGGGCCGCTCAGAGGTTTACGCGATGGTCTACGGCGGGCAATGAGCGAGCGGCAGTCGGAACCGGGAGCAAAGCGACGCGAAGTTTTCTCGAAGTGCGGTGACTCGCTTGCGCCCCCTCCGTATCGCTCCCGCTCATGGCGCTGTCTCGCCAATCGCAGCGGAAGGCCGCGTGAACAGAGGGCGATAGCTCCGCCGCGTGAGCGAGAGGGACACCACGCAACACGCGTCTAGGCACTTTAGAAGGCCGATGCTCTATCAAGCCGAGCTACGGGCACGCAAGGACCTACGCGACAGCCGAGGCCAGTCTACACGGCCTTGGCGGATCTTGTGCTGAACCGAGCGCGGCACCTTCCGAGGATCGCGCCCCCCGTCAACCTGCGGGGGCGAAATCCGGGGTTGACACCCCCCGGGCCAGGCGCTATCCGTTGCGCGACGTGGCGAACGCGGCGGCGTCGGTGAGCGGCGCCGACCGGCTGCGAGGCAACCGACCATCGAGGAGAGAGGAGAGCCCCATGAGAAGGATCTGGACAGTGGCCGTGGGCTTCATGCTCGTGTCCGCCCTGGGCGTCATGCTGGGGGGCGCCGCGCTCGCGCAGGAGAAGGCAAAGCAGGAGAAGGCAAAGAAGGAGCCGGTGCGCTTCGCGGTGGTCAACACCTTCGAGCCCGGCTTCCCGGGGATCGAGAAGGCCCAGCTCATTCAGTTCGAGATGGATCCCGGGGCAGCCGTGAAGGACATCAAGGTGGGGTCCACCGAGATCCTCTGGGTGACAAAGGGCGTCTTCACCTACAAGTACGGGGACAAGGTCGCGGAGAAGAAGACGGGTGAGAGCTGGCTCCATCAGGAGGGGATCGTGCTCGACGTGTCCAACAAGGGCAAGGGCGTCGCCACCCTGCGGGGCATTCAGTTCCTCAAGAAGAAGTAGCGATGAGCTATCCGGGTTTCGAAGACGCGTTGCGGCGGGTCATCACCGGGGACGACGCGAAGGGGCAGTCGGTCATCATCGTCGACGGTCCGCCCTCCGCCGTGATGGCCGAGGCCGGGCTCGGCGGCCTGTTCGAGATCTGGGCCGACGCCGCCTCGGGGCCCCTGGATCCGCGCGAGGGCGCGGACCGGGGGCCGAAAGGGGCGCCGGTCCTGTCGCCGGCACGCGGGGAGGTGAAGGTGCGCTGGTTCATCGTCGAGCCGCCGCCGCCCGGCGCGCCGAAGGCGGCCCTGGACGCGGCCGCCAAGGCGGCCTTCGCGCGCATGGGCGCGGCCGCCCACGTGCAGGACCAGACGCGGCATCACGCGATGCACGAGACGCACACCCTCGACGTCATCTGCCTCCTGAAGGGGGATGCGTCGCTGATCCTCGAGAGCGGCGAGACGCGGCTGAGACCCGGCCAGATCGTGATCCAGCGCGGCACCAGCCACGCCTGGGCGGCCCATGGTGGACCGGCGCTGTTCCTCGCCGTGCTCATCGATCGCCCGATCACGCCGCGGATTTGACCGGCACCGGCGCCTCCAGCTTCAGCTCGCGCTCTCGGCCGCATCCGCCGCTTGACCGGGCCTCCGTCGCCGAAGCGATATCGCTCCCGGCGGAACCGGCACCCCGAGCGGTCCTGGTCGCCGTTCAGCCGGCGGGCCCGCGCCCGCAGGGGATGCCAAACCACGCGGAGGAGGACCCGGAGCGCGCCACGTCCCTCGCCGACACAGGGAGGCCACACGTGCCGCTCCGCCACTGGGGGCTCACCCTGCCGTGGCGGTTGCGCGACCGCCTGGCGGGGGACCATGCGGTGTGTCGCGCGGTCTCGCGGGGCGAGGACGGCGTGATACAAGAGCACGTTGGCCGCCGGCACCGCGCGGCGACAGCCTTGGGGGTCAGCTCTCGCCCTGGTCCTCGACGCGAGCAGGTTTCTGGGGCGCCGAGCTGGGCTTGAGGGAGCCCGTCACGGCCGTCAGCAGGCGGTCCAGCGCGGTGAAGAGCAGCTCCACGCTGTAGCCGCCGATGAAGGCGAGGACGACGGGGGTGATGCCGCCGGGTATCGTCCCGCTGTCGCGCACAAAAATCCACTGGAGCGTAATCCCGCTGAGCATGCCGAGGAAGATCCGCACGACGAACTCCCCGGTCTGTCGCGGGTCGAAGCTCCGCTGGACCATCTGGGCGTAGATCGCCCGGAGGATGTAGGCCAAGGTTCCGAGCGCGCCGTAGAGCACGGGCAGGATGAAGCCCCCGAGGATCATCGCGATCGGGAAAATCACGTTCCGCAGCTCGGCCCAGTCCACCACGCGCACGAAGCGGCCGAGGGTGGCGTAGCCCTGGTCGATTCGCTGCTCGAGGCCGATCTGCTGCTCGCGCAGGTGGGCGAGCCGGGCATCCAGCTCCTCGCGCTGCTTGATCAGGCTCGCGCGCACGACGCCCGGAGACTGGCTCTGGCGGCCCAGCTCGGCGTCGAGCGCCTTGATTTGTTCGCCGAGCAGCCGGAGGGCGAGCCGCCCCGTGCGCATCTCCTCCCGCACCTTCACCAGCTCGTCCTGGCTGGTGATGATCGCGGTGACGAAGGTGCGCGTCCACTCGCACGTGCCGATCACGAGCAGCAGGAAGAGCGCGAGGAGGCCGAACCGGAACGAGACAACCTGGGCGTCGGAGGTCGAGCGGAGCCGGAGGAGCCGCGGGAGGAGCGAGCGGCTGTCCTCGTGGCGGCTCGTGGCGCGGAGCGTGGCCACCGTCACCGGCGCAACCATGACGGCCAGGCGCGAGTAGGCGCCGAGGAAGGCGCTCTCGTCGGCCGGCGACACGGGCTCGCCCCCGGTGACCGCGGCCCGCGTCTTGATGATCGGGTCGCGGATCGCAGGCTCGACCGTTCTCCCGGCGGCGACCGCGTGATAGAGCAGCGCGCTGGCGTCGCCCACCACCTCCGACAGGGGCTTCAGGTTCTCGAGGCTGGCCGCTGGGAGGCTCGCGCCGCGGGCGCTCCCGGTATTGGGCTCGCTCACGGGATCATGCGGACGCGAAAAGAGCAGCGCTGGTCGTCCCACGTGCAGATGCGGTCAGGCCCGTAGGCGATCTCGGCGATCCAGTTGCCGGGCGTGAGCCTCGCCGGGATCACCACCCGAAGGGGCAAGGCGCTCGCCTTGAACGCGCGGTCGGTCTTCAGGTCCTCGCGCAGCACCGGGCTGGCCCCCGGATCGAAGTACCAATAGAGACTCAGTGGGATCTCGCTCTCGCCGAACGAGGCAAGCTGGGCCCGGCACGCTTCGGGGCAGCGCAGGTCGACCCAGACCCAGACGTTCTGGCCCATCCGGAAGGATGTCAGGTTGAGGAGCGGGGGCTTGCTGTCCTGGTCGGTGAACAGAACCTTGCTCAGGTGGACCACGGGACCCTCGCGCTCGTCACCGCGTGGGACCCCGCGGGTGGCTGGTGGCGGCTCTTGCCGGACCGAGCCACCGCAAGGGCACGAGGACACCCCGCCCTTGCAGCACACGGCACGGCCTGCCCGACAGCCGCATACACCGCCGCCGAAGTGGCAGCACCCACCGTCCGCGGCCTCGGCGCGGCCGGCGCCGAGCACGCGGCCCGCGCACTCGGACGCCCACCGGTCCGGCGCGAACGCCTCGGGGTGACTCGAGGCAGCCGGGAGGAGGAGGCCGAGCAGCAAGACGAGCCAACGGACACCATGCGCCATGCCAGCACCTCGCGCCCGGGCTCTGTTCGCCCCGAGGGGTGAACGGTGAGCCGAGCCCATTGGTCTCCGCGGACCTTATCGCGTACGCCACGGGCATGTCAAGCAGCAGCGCGGAGGAGCAGCGTGAAGCGGCGGGGCCTGCACCTGCGTCAGAGCCGGGCGGTCTCGGCTCCAGGGAGAGGGCTCCGGGGCCGGCGGCTCGACGACGCTGGGGTCTTTCAGGGGGTACTGGAGGCCCGCTAAATGGGGCCGCTGCCGGTGTCGCGAGCCCCGGGAGGCGGATCGGCGCCGGCCGCCCGGGCCGATTGACGGCGCCTCACGGGATGATATAGATGAAGCTGCGGGAGAAGGCCGTCAGGCGTCGGCGGATCCAGGACGGCGCGCGACGGAGTCGTGTTCACCATTCCCTGCAGGAGGTTTCCGAGCGCATGAGCGAGTTCCTCTGGACACCCACACCGGAACTGATCGCGCAGAGCACCCTCACCGCCTTTCTCCGGCGCGCCGGCTGCGCGGACTACGACGCGCTCGTGCGCCGCGCCGACGCCGACCCGGCCTGGTTCTGGGGCGAGGTGATCCGCTTCTTCGATCTGCGCTTCTACCGTCCCTACGAGCAGGTCCTGGACCTGTCAAAGGGGCTGCCCTGGGCGCGCTGGTGCGTGGGCGGCACCACCAACATGGTGCTCAACTGTCTCGACCGGCACCGCGGCACGCCGGTCTGGGACCGGACCTACCTCGTCTGGGAAGGGGAGACCGGCGCCCGGCGCACCCTCAGCTATCGCGACTTCGACGCCGAGGTGTGCCGGCTCGCCAACGCGCTGCGCTCGCTGGGCATCGGGCGCGGAGATGCGGTGGGGATCTTCCTGCCCAACCTGCCCGAGGCCTTCGCCGCCTTCTTCGCCATCGTCAAGGTCGGCGGCATCGTGATGCCGCTCTTCTCCGGCTTCGGGCCCGAGCCGCTGGCGCTCAGGCTGGCCGACGGCGGCGCCCGGGCGGTGATCACCTCCGATGGGGCCTGGCGTCGCGGCAAGCCCGGCGCCATGAAGGCCGTGCTCGACGAGGCGCTCAGGAACGTGCCCTCGGTCGAGCACGTCATCGTCGTGCGCTACCTGGGCGAGGGCGTCGAGACGCCGATGACGCCCGGGCGCGATCACTGGTGGCATGAGGGGGTGGGGCCGCAGCCGCCGGAGGCCCCGACCGAGGAGATGGGCGCCAGCGA
>JACPIQ010000017.1 GCA_016188005.1 Candidatus Rokuibacteriota bacterium
GGGCGAACGCCAGATGCTCTCGATCTCCCGGGCGATGATCCTGCGGCCGCGGCTCCTCCTGCTCGACGAGCCGTCCGAGGGGCTGAGTCCGCTCCTGGTGAAGGAGATGTTCGCGGTGCTGGGGCGCGTGGCGCGGGGGCTGGGCACCACCGTGCTGGTCGTGGAGCAGAACGTGCGGGCGGCGCTCGGCATCGCCTCGCGCGTGTACGTGATGCGACTCGGCCACATCGTGATGGAGGAACGCGACCCGTCGAGGCTGCTGGACGGCGACGCCCTGCGCCGGGCGTACATCAGCTGAGCGGCACCCGCGTGGTACAGTAGCCGCCGATGACCGTCGAGGTGCTGCTCCAGGGGATCGTCGGCGGACTCCTCATGGGTTGCATCTACGCCCTGATCGCCGCTGGCCTCTCCCTCATCTTCGGCCTCATGGAGATCGTGAACTTCGCCCACGGCGAGTTCCTGATGCTCGCCATGTTCTCCACCTTCTGGGCCTGGGCGCTCTGGCGGCTCGACCCGCTCCTCTCGCTCCCCCTCACGGCCGGGCTCCTCTTCCTCCTCGGCGTGGCCACCTACCAGGGAATCATCCGGTGGATCCTCGGCGCGCCCATGCTCGCGCAGATCTTCGCCACGTTCGGCCTGGCCGTCTGCCTGCGCTCGGCGGCCCAGGCGCTCTGGGGGGCGGACTTCCACCTCGTGCGGGACCCGTGGGTGCAGGGCCGCCTCTCGGTGGGCGGGCTCTACGTGGGCCTGCCGCAGCTCGTCGCCAGCGTGGGGGCGGTGGTGGCCTTCGGCTTCCTCTACTGGTTCATCCGCAGGACGGAGACGGGGCTCGCGCTCCAGGCCACGGCCCAGGACCGGCAGGCGGCCTCGCTCATGGGTATCCACACGGAGCGGATGTTCGCGCTGGGCTGGGGCATCGGCGCAGCCTGCGTCGGCGTGGCGGGGGCGCTCCTCACGATCTTCTTCTACGTCTTCCCCGACGTGGGCGCGACCTTCTCGCTGCTCGCCTACGTCGCGGTGGCGCTGGGGGGCTTCGGCAACGTGCCGGGGACCCTCGCGGCCGGGGTGATCGTGGGGCTCGTGGAGGTGCTGGGCGGCCTCCTCATCGCGCCCGCGCTCAAGTACGTGGCGGTGTTCGCCATGTACCTGGTGGTCGTCCTCGTGCGTCCCCAGGGCCTGTTCGGCCGCTTCTGATGCCCCGCAGGCTCAGGATCGCGGCCGGCCTCCTGGCGCTGGGGGCGCTGCTCGTCTTCCCGCTCGTCTTCACCCTTCCCTTTCCGCGCCACGTGATGATCATGATCTTCCTCTACGCCATGCTGGCCCAGGCGTGGAACCTGCTGGCGGGCTATTGCGGCCAGATCTCGCTGGGCCACGCCGTGTTCTTCGGCGCGGGCGCCTACACCTCCAGTGTTCTGGTCAAGCAGCTCGGGCTCACGCCGTGGCTCGGGATGCTCGCCGGGGCGCTCGTGGCGGTGGCGCTCTCGCAGGTGATCGGCTACCCGGTGTTCCGGCTGCGGGGCCACTACTTCGCCATCGCCACCATCGCCGTGGGCGAGATCGTCCAGACGCTCGTCATCAACTGGGACTGGGTGGGCGGCGCCCGCGGGCTCTTCGTGCCCCTCAAGCGTCCCGACTCCTTCCTGAACTTCCAGTTCCACGAGAGCAAGCAGGCCTACTACTACATCGCGCTGGGGTTCCTGCTCCTGGCGCTCTGGATCACCCGCCGGACCGAGCGGTCGCGCACCGGCTACTACTTCCGCGCCATCCGCGAGGACCAGGACGCCGCGGCGAGCCTCGGCATCCCCGTGGCCCGCTACAAGCTGCGCGCCATGGCGCTGTCGGCGGGGCTCACCGCGCTCGGGGGAACCTTCTACGCCCAGTACATCCTCTTCATCGACCCCGAGTCGGTGCTGCCGCTGTCGCTCTCGATCCTGATCTGTCTCGTGGCCGTGCTGGGCGGGGTCGGCACGCTCTGGGGGCCGCTGATCGGCGCCGCCATCCTGGTGCCGCTCGGCGAGGGGACGCGCGTCTTCCTCGGCGGCACGGGCAAGGCCCTCGACCTCGTCGTCTTCGGCGCGCTCATCGTGCTGGTGTCCGTCATCCAGCCGGGCGGCATCATGGCGCTGGCCCAGCGGGGCCGCCGGCGGACCGGCTAGTGCCGGGCCAATGAACTTCGCCATACTTCGTTCTCGGTCGGCGCGGGCGCTCAACGTACAGCGAGTACGCCTCGCGCCCGCGCCTCCCTCGGGCCTCGTCTGGCTCGTTCCTTGGCCCGGCACCGTGCGGGAGCCCGCGTGGCGCGGGCGAGCACTTCGGCGGGCTCACCGCCAACCGCGACATCTCCTTCCAGGTGGCGCCCGGGGAGCTGGTGGGCATCATCGGGCCCAACGGCGCGGGCAAGTCCACGCTCTTCGACCTCATCACGGGCGTCCTGGCACCCGATGCGGGGACGGTGCTGCTCGACGGCGCCCCCATCACGGGCCTGCGGCCGGACCAGGTGAGCCGCCGCGGCGTCGCCCGCACCTTCCAGAAGCTGCGCCCCTTCGCCCACATGACCGCCCTCGAGAACGTGATGGTGGGCGCCTTCCAGCGCACCCGGGATCCTGCCGAGGCGCGCGCCCGCGCCATCGGCGCGCTCCTGTCGGTGGGGCTCGCCGGCAAGGAGGAGGCCTACGCCCGGGTGCTCTCCACGGGCCAGCGCAAGCGCCTGGAGCTGGCGCGCGCGCTGGCCACGCGGCCGCGCCTCCTCCTGCTCGACGAGGTCACGGGCGGCGTGGACCAGGGCAGCATCCCCGGCCTCGTGGACCTGGTCCGCCGGCTGCACGGGGAAGGGGCCGCGCTGGTGGTGATCGAGCACAACATGCGCGTGATCATGGACATCTCCCAGCGCATCGTGGCGCTGCACCTGGGCGAGATCATCGCCTCGGGCCCGCCCCGGGACGTGGCGCGCGACCCGCGCCTGATCGAGGCCTACCTCGGCCAGGCCTATCACGGTGCGTGACGCCCGGCATGCTCGAGGCGCGCGCGCTGGACGTGCTCTACGGCGACTACCAGATCCTCTGGAACGCTCACTTCCGCGCGGGGGCGGGAGAAGTGGTCGCCATCCTCGGGCCCAACGGCGCGGGCAAGTCCACGCTGATGAACACGCTCTCGGGGCTCGTGCGGGCCCGGAGGGGAGAGATCACCTTCAGGGGCCAGCCCATCTCCGGTCTGCCCCCGCACCGCATCGTGGGGCTGGGGCTCGCGCACGTGCTCGAGCGGCGTCGGCTCTTCCCCTACCTCACCGTCCGGGAGAACCTCCTCCTGGGCGCCTACAATCCCGGGGCCCGCGCCCACCGGGAAGGCACCCTCGCCGACGTCGAGGCGCTCTTCCCGTTCCTCCGGTCGCGCGCCGGCCAGCTGGCCCACACCCTCTCGGGCGGCGAGCAGCAGATGGTGGCCATCGCGCGGGGGCTCATGGCGCGGCCCGCGCTCCTGATGATCGACGAGCCGTTCCTCGGGCTGGCGCCGCGCGTGGTGGCGCAGATCGCGGAGGTCATCACCGCCATCAACCGTGAGCGCGGCATCGCGGTGGTCTTCATCGAGCAGAACGTGGAGCTGGCGCTCCGCCTGGCCCACCGGGGCTACGTGCTGGAATCGGGGCGGACCATCCTCGACGGGCCCCCGGCCGCGCTGCTGGGCTCGCCGGAGGTGAAACGCATCTTCCTCGGCCACTGAGCCCTTCCCGCGAGGGGGGCGCGCTTGCGGTGTCCTGGGCGGTGTATTACAGTAGCTGTGCGATTTTATGGAACTCTCGCCCGCAGTCCTCGAGCCCGGACGCGCCTTCGCCGCCAGGGTTGCGACGTTTCTCCCGAGCCTCTTCGCGGCGCTCCTGGTCTTCCTCGTCGGCTGGCTCCTCGCCAAGGCCGTGCGGCTGCTGGTGTTCCGCTTCCTCCTGGCCGTCCGCTTCGACGTGGCCTCGGAGAAGTCCGGCATCGACGATGTCCTCGTCCGGGCGGAGCTGCGCCAGAGTCCCGCGGAGCTGGTGGCGCTCCTCGCCCACTGGCTCGTCCTGCTGATCGGGCTCATGACGGCCATCAACACCCTGGGGCTGTCCTCCGCGTCCGACCTGCTGAACCACGTCCTGCTCTACATCCCGAAGGTCATCGCCGCCGTCGTGGCCCTGATCCTGGGGCTCTTCTTCGCCAACTTCCTCGCAGGGGTGGTGAGGGCGGCCGCCGCCAACGCCGGGATGGGCGAGGCCGACGTGCTGGGAGCGCTCGCGCGCTACGCCATCGTGACCTTCACCGTGGCGGTGACGCTGCAGGAGCTGGGGATCGCGGCCGACCTGGTGCGGTGGGCCTTCGTGATCCTCTTCGGCGCCGTGGCGCTGGCCCTGGCCCTGGCCTTCGGGCTCGGGTGCAAGGATCTCGCGCGGGAGTGGATGGCTCGCTACCTCGACGGCGTCAGGCGCAGGAAGCCCCGCTAGAACATTCCCATCCGAGGAGAGACGGCCCATGGCAGACAGCGTGTTGCAGCTGAGCGAGGCGACCTTCGACGCGGAGGTGGGCAAGCACCAGGAGGTCCTGATGGTCGACTTCTGGGCGGAGTGGTGCGCCCCCTGTCGCGCCATCGCGCCGACCCTGGACCAGCTGGCCCGCGAGTCCAGCGGCAAGGTCACGCTCGCCAAGGTCAACGTGGACGAGAACCCGGCCCTGGCCGCCCGCTACGGGATCCGCTCGATCCCCACGATCCTGCTCCTGAAGGGCGGTGCGGTGGTGGATCAGATCGTGGGCGCGGTCCCGAAGGCCCAGATCAAGAAGAAGCTGGACGCGCTGGCCTGACGGCCGGAGCCATGCGATCGGTCGGACCCGGCATCCCGGCGCTGTCGCCGTCGCGCGACGAGTTCCGCGCCCTCGCGGAGCGCGGGAACATGGTGCCGGTCTACGCGGAGCTGGCCGCGGACCTCGACACTCCGCTCTCGGCCTTCCTGCGGCTGCGGCCGGGGCCCTATGCATTCCTGCTGGAGTCGGTGGAGGGCGGCGAGAAGTGGGCGCGGTACTCCTTTCTCGGCAGCGACCCCCTGATGGTGTTCACCGCCAGGGGTGGCCGCGTGGCGCTCCGTCACGCCGACGGCCGCACCGAGCGGTTGCCGACGGCGAACCCCCTGGACGGGCTCAGGAGCGTGCTGGCGCGCTTCACGCCGGTGGCGGTACCCGGACTGCCGCGCTTCCAGGGCGGCGCCGTGGGCCTCTTCGCCTACGACATGGTCCGCCACGTGGAGCGCCTCCCGCGGCAGGCCAAGGACGATCTGCGGCTCCCCGAGGCGGTGTTCATGCTCACCGACAGCCTGCTGGCCTTCGACAACCTCCGCCACCGCCTGCTCGTCATCGCCAACGCCCACGTGGGGAAGACCGACCCGGCCTCCCTCGACCGCGCCTACGACCAGGCCGCGCTGAAGATCGGGATGCTGCTGGCCAAGCTCGGCCGGCCGGCCCGGCCACCGGCGCCCCTCACCTTCCCCGATCCTGCGCCGCTCGTCGCCCTCGGCGAGGAGGGGTTCACCTCCACCATGGACGAGGCCTCGTACATGGAGCGCGTCCGCCGCGCGAAGGAGTACATCGCCTCCGGGGACGCCTACCAGGTGGTGGTCTCGCGCCGGCTCGACACGGAGCTCAGGGCCGACCCCTTCACCGTGTACCGCGCGCTCCGGAGCGTCAATCCCTCACCCTACCTCTTCTTCCTCCGCCTCGGCCGCACGAGCGTCGTGGGCTCCTCCCCCGAGGTGCTGGTGCGCCTGGAGGACGGCCGCGTGGAGGAGCGCCCCATCGCCGGCACCCATCCGCGCGGCGCCAGCGACGAGGAGGATGCGCGGCTGGCGGCCGAGATGGCCGCCGATCCCAAGGAGCGCGCCGAGCACGTCATGCTGGTGGACCTGGGCCGCAACGACGTGGGGCGCGTCTCTCGCGTCGGCTCGGTGGAGGTCACCGAGTTCATGGTCGTGGAGCGCTACTCGCACGTGATGCACCTGGTGAGCCACGTGCGGGGACGGCTCGCTCCGGGCAAGGACGCCTTCGACGTGCTGGCGGCCTGCTTCCCGGCCGGCACGCTCACGGGGGCTCCGAAGATCCGCGCCATGGAGATCATCGAGGAGCTGGAGCCCACGCGTCGCGGCCCTTACGGGGGCGCGGTGGGGTACATCTCCTACTCGGGCAACCTGGACTCGTGCATCACGATCCGCACCGTGGTCTGCCACGGAGGGCGCGCCTCCATCCAGGTGGGCGCAGGTATCGTGGCGGACTCCGATCCCAAGCTCGAGTGGCTCGAGACCTGCTCGAAGTCGCGCGGCATCATTCTGGCCCTCCGCATCGCCGGCCGGGAGGCCGCCTCGTGATCCTCGTCCTCGACAATTACGACTCCTTCACCTATAACCTGGTCCAGTACCTGGGCGAGCTCGGCGGCGAGGTCCGCGTGGCGCGGAACGATGCGCTCAGCGTGGACGACGTGGCCCGCCTGGCGCCGGAGCGGATCGTCATCTCGCCGGGGCCGGGCCATCCCGCCCAGGCGGGCATCTCGCTGGCCCTGATCGGCGCCCTGCACGCCGCCACCCCGATCCTCGGTGTCTGCCTCGGCCACCAGGCCATCGGCCAGGCCTTCGGCGCCACCGTCACGCGGGCCCGCACGCAGATGCACGGCAAGACCTCACGCATCCACCACGACGGCCGCGGCGCCTTCCGGGGCCTGCCCCAGGACTTCGAGGCCACGCGCTATCACTCGCTCGCGGTGCTCGACGACGGCTTCCCCGCAGACCTCGAGGTGTCGGCGCGGGCCGAGGACGGAGAGATCATGGGGCTCCGCCACCGCCGCTACCCGGTGGAGGGGGTCCAGTTCCACCCGGAGTCCATCCTGACCACGCAGGGCAAGGCGCTGCTCCGGAACTTCCTCGAGCTGTCGCCCGCTCGGTCCGCGTGATGGACGACCCCGACCCCCCAGCGTGCCGCGTGGACACATCGCCCGCGGCCCCGGGCCGCGGCTGCTCCGATCGAGTGATCCAGTGAATCTCCGGCGGGTGGGAGAGCTGGGGCTGATCCGCCGGATCCGCGAGGCGGGGAAGGAAGCCGACGATCCGGGCGTGGTCCTGGGCATCGGCGACGACACGGCAGTCCTGGCCCTCGACCCCGGCGCGGCGCTCCTGGCCACCACGGACCTCGTCGTGGAAGATGTCCACTTCAGGCGCGCGTCGGCATCTCCCCGTGACATCGGCTGGAAGGCCGTCGCCGTGAATCTCTCCGACATCGCCGCCATGGGCGGCCGACCGCGCTGGGCGCTCGTGGGCCTGGCGCTCCCCGCTTCCACGGAGGTCGAGGAGGTTGCGGCCCTCTACGAGGGCATGCGCGAGGCCGCGGCGCCGCACGGCGTCGCCATCGTCGGCGGCGACACCTCCGAGTCTCCCCACGGCTGGTTCGTCAACGTCACGCTGCTCGGCGAGCACGCCGGCACGCCGCGGCTGCGCTCGGCGGCCCGGCGGGGCGATCTCGTGGCCGTCACGGGGACGCTCGGGCGGTCGGTCGCCGGGCTCGCCCTGGTGGAGATGGGCAGGGAGCGGGCGCGCGCGGCCGGGATCGACGCCGGCGTCGTGGAAGAGCTCGCGCGGGCCCACCTCCGTCCCACGGCGCGGGTGGCCGAGGGCCGCTGGCTCGGCGAGGCGGCAGGGGTCCGCGCCATGATTGACTGCTCCGACGGGATCGCCACCGACCTGGGTCACATCTGTCGGGAGAGCGACGTCGGTGCCCGCGTCCTGCTCGACCGCCTGCCCGTCGCGGAGGCGGCACGGGCAGCAGCGCGGGCGCTCGGACGCGATCCCATCGAGTGGGCGGCGGCAGGTGGCGAGGACTACGAGCTGCTCCTGACCTGCGACCCCGCATCCGTAGAGGCGCTCGGAGCAGGGCTGCGCGCAGCGACCGGCACGCCCCTCACCGTGATCGGCGAGGTGGAGGGGCCCGGGGCGGGTATCGTCTGGCTCGGACCCGAGGGCCGGCCCGTGGCGGTCCGGGCCGGCTACGAGCACTTCGGTGGATAGCCTCACCGTCGTCGCGCTGGCGGCGCTCGGCGCGCTGGTGTTTCTCTCGGCGCTCCTCACCGGCGCCGAGGCCGCCTACTTCTCCCTGGGGCGGGCGCGGCTCAGACGGCTCGCCGAGGAACGAGGGGCGGGTGCCGCGCCGATCGCCCCGCTCCTCGAGCAGCCCCACGAGCTGCTGGTCACCCTCCTGGTGGGAATCACGGTCATCAACATCGGCGCCGCCGCCCTGGCCGCGGCGGTGGCGGAGCGGCTGTTCGGCAGCGCCGGCCTGGTCATCGCCATCGCCAGCATGGTCTTCCTGCTCAGCGTGTTCGGCGAGGTCCTCCCCATGACGCTGGCCGTGGAGCACCCGGAACGCTTCTCGGCGCTGGTGGGCCGGCCGGTGGCCTGGCTGTCGGTCCTGCTGACGCCGGTGCGCGTGGTCCTGGGGGGCTTGACACGGCTCACTCTTCGCCTGATCGGGTCGGAGCGGAGGCGGAGCGAGCCGGAGATCTCCGAGGAGGAGCTCCGGACGCTGGTGGACGTGGGCGCGCGCGAGGGCGTCGTGGAGCGGACCGAGCGGGAGATGATCCACCGGGTCTTCGAGCTGGAGGACACGCTCGTGCGGGAGGTGATGGTCCCGCGCCCGGACATGTTCTGCCTCGACGTCGCCACGCCGCCGGAACGACTGCTCGAGCTCCTCCGGGAGAACCTCCACTCGCGCGTGCCCGTGTTCGACGGGACCATCGACCAGATCGTCGGGGTGCTGTACACGAAGGATCTCCTGGCGCACCTGCGGGGGCTCCCGGCCGACTTCGATCTCCGCGCCCGGCTGCACCCGCCGTACTTCGTGCCCGAGTCCAAACGGGCCGACGCGCTGCTCCGCGAGTTCCAGGCGAAGAAGCTCCACCTGGCCATCGTCGTGGACGAGTACGGCGGCACCGCCGGCCTCGTGGCCCTCGAGGACGTGCTGGAAGAGCTGGTCGGAGAGATCCGGGACGAGTTCGACGAGGAGGAGCGGCTCATCCAGGCCGTCGGCGACGGCGCCTTCCGCGTGTCGGGCAAGCTGCCCATCGACGAGCTGAACGCCGCCGCCGGGCTCAGCGTCTCCAATGAGGCCTACGACACAGTCGGGGGCTGGGTGCTGGATCTCTTCGGCCGGATCCCCCACAAGGGGGAGACGACCGACGCCCCCCAGGTGAGCGTGACCGTCGAGAAGGTGGAACGGACCCGGGTGGTGGAGGTGCTCGTGAAGCTCAGGGGCGCTCCGGAAGCCCCGGGGGACGCGTGATCTACCTCTGGATCATCCTCCTGGCACTGGTGGTCACCGCGCTCTTCTCGGCGGCGGAGATGGCCTTCATCGCCGCCAACCGGCTGCGGCTGCGCCATCTGGCCGAGGGGGGCGACCGGGTCGCCGCACGGTACCTCGAGTCCTTCCGGCGGCCCGAGCGCGTGCTGTCCACCGCCATGATGGGCGTGACCATCGCCCACATCACGGCGTCATCGGTCGCCACGTGGGCCTTGCTCCCGGTGCTGGGAGGGGCCGCCGCGCTGATCGTCACGCTCGGGCTCACCCCGCTCATGCTGGTCTTCGGCGAGGTCATTCCCAAGGCCGTGGCGCAGGAGTGGGCGACCGCGCTGATCCGTCACCTCTTCCGCGTGATCGAGGTGGCGACCCACGCCCTCAAGCCCCTCACCTGGGGTTCCAGCACCCTTGTGGTCGGGGTGCTGGCACTCGTCGGGCGCCAGCGCACGGCGGCCAGGCACTTCGTCTCCCGCGAGGAGCTCAAGCTCCTGCTCCAGATGGAGCCGGAGGAAGCCGCGGTGAGCACCTCGGAGGCCGAGATGATCGACAAGATCTTCGACCTCGGGGAGACCGCCGTGCGCGAGGTGATGGTGCCCCTCGTGGACGTCGTCCTGCTGCCCGAGTCGGCCACGCCCGACGAGGCCGTCCGGCTCATGAGCGAGCGCGGCTTCTCGCGCATCCCCGTCTACACGGACCGGGTCTTCAACATCGTGGGTGTGGTGACGGCCATGGACCTGCTGCGGCGCGGGGTCGTGGCGGCTGACCTGCGCGCGCTCATGCGCCCGGCCCCGTACGTGCCGGAGACGAAGCGCATCGACGACCTCCTGCCCGAGATGCAGAAGGCCCGGGTGCAGCTCGCGGTGGTGGTGGACGAGTACGGCGGTGCGGTGGGCATCGTCACCGTGGAGGACATCGTCGAGGAGATCGTGGGCGAGATCCACGACGAGCACGACCGTCCCCCGGCCATGGTGGAGCGTCTCCCCGACGGGAGCTACCGCGTCGCCGCGCGCGTCGGGATCGACGAGCTGAACGAGTCCCTCGACTGGGAGCTGCCCAAGGGCGACTTCGAGACCGTCGCCGGGCTCGTCCTCGCCACCCTGCACCGCATCCCGGCGGTGGGCGAGGAATTCCAGGTGGGCCGGCACTCGTTCACCGTGCTGGAGGCCAACGAGCGCCGGGTGCTGACCGTCCGCATCTCCCCGCCCACACCCGGGGCCTCATGAGAAGCCCTCCACGGCGGAAGGCCCTCACGGTAGAATGGGCGCCCCGGCGATGCGCACGCCCCGATGAGCCCCAACAGGGGCGAAGAGGCCCCGGCAATGCGGACGCCCCGATGAGCCCCAACAGGGGCGAAGAGGCCTTACCGCCAAACCGAAGTCATCCACATTCAACCAAGATAAAGGAGGCCAGGCCGATGCCAGGACGCATGGTGGAGTTCCCGAGCAACGGGCAGGTGACCCAGGGATACCTGGTAACCCCGGCAGCGGGCAAGGGCCCCGGGGTGCTGGTGATCCAGGAGTGGTGGGGCCTGGTGGGACACATCAAGAACGTCTGCGATCGGTTCGCGGCGGCAGGCTACTCGGCACTGGCGCCAGACCTGTACCACGGTAAGTCCACCTCCGAGCCAGACGAGGCGGGCAAGCTCTTCATGGCGCTCAACATCGCGCAAGCCGAAAAGGACCTCTCGGGGGCAGCGAGGTACCTGGCGGGCTTCTCGTCCACGAGCAAGCTCGGGGCCGTCGGGTTCTGCATGGGCGGTCAGCTCGCGCTCTTCGCCGGCTGCACCAATCGCAGCGTCGGCGCGGTGGTGAACTTCTACGGTGTCCACCCCAACGTGAAGCCCGATTACCGCCAGCTGGCCGGCCCGATGCTCGGGCTCTTCGCGGAGAAGGACCAGTTCGTCAACCCCTCGGTGGCGCGTCAACTGGACGCCGACGTCAAGGCCGTCGGCAAGCAGTCCGCGATCCACATCTATCCCGGGGTCGATCACGGTTTCTTCAATGACGACCGGGCCGACGTCTACAGCAAGGCCGCGGCCGAGGACGCCTGGAAACGCACTCTCGCCCATTTCCAGGCCCATCTGAAGTAGGAGCGCTGCGGCGAGGGGGCGGCTCGGCGCGGTCCCCTCGCCGCGGCTCCCGCCCTTCGTCGACGGCCCGCTGTTTGCACTACCGCGGGGCGGCCTCGTGCTCGGTGGGTCGGCGCCGCGCGGCGACGCCCGGGGGCACGCTCGTGACCGTCGGTGGGAGCGCCCTGCTGCAGCTCTGACGCAGGCGGCCAGAGCCGCCCTCGATGCGACTGCCGCGCGCTAGCCCGCGGCGGCCGCGGCCTTCTTCCTCCGCCCCTTCGGGGCCGCGGCTCCTGCGGCTCCCTTGTCGCTCCTCGGGGCCTTCTCTGCCTTCGTCCCCTTCTTGTCCTTCTCCTTCGGCGTCTCGGGCCGGTCGACCAGCTCGAGGATGACCATGGGGGCCCGGTCGCCGGGGCGGGTGCCTGCCCGGATGATGCGCGTGTAGCCGCCGCGGCGGTCACCGAAGCGCGCCGCGATGGCATCGAACAGCTTCTTGACCACGACCGGGTCGGGCACCATGGCCAGCACCTGGCGCCGGGCATGGAGCGACTCCTGCTTGGCCAGGGTCACCATCCGGTCGGCAAGCCCGCGGACCGCCTTGGCCTTGGCCTCGGTCGTGGTGATGCGCTCGTGCCGGAACAGCGCGACGAGCAGATTGCGGAAGAGCGCCCAGCGATGGGCCGTGACGCGCCCGAGCTTGAATCCTGCCTTGCCGTGCCTCACTTGGTCCCTCCGCGCCCCAGCGCACCCAGCACGTTCGGATCGATGCGCATGCCGAGCGAGAGGCCCAGCGCCGCCAGCGCGGTCTTGATCTCATCGATGGACTTCGTGCCGAGGTTCTTGACTTGATCGAGGTCCTGATCGGTCTTCTGGACGAGGTCCGCGACCGTCAGGATCTCCGTGTTGCGGAGCGCGTTGATCGCCCGCGCCGGAAGCGGCAGCTCCTCGAGGGTCTTGCTCAAGCTCTCCTGCAGGAAGCCTTCGCCCGAGGCCTCCACCTCCTCGTCCTCCTCGGGCCTTCCCTCGGGCGCCAGCAACGTGAAGTGGTCGCGCATGTAGCTGGCCGCCCGCGTCAGCGCCTCGTCGGGCGACACGGCCCCGTTGGTCCAGATCTCGACGATGAGCCGCTCGTAGTCCGTGATCTTGCCGAGTCGCGCGTTCTCGACCCCGTACGACACACGCTGGATCGGCGAGAAGGCCGCGTCCATGGGAATCGCGCCGGTCGGGACGGTCCCGGGGCGGTGCTTGTCGGCGGCGACGTAGCCCCGGCCGATCTCGATGCCCAGCTCGATGGCGAGCGCGCCGCCCTTCTCGAGCGTCGCGATGTGCACCTCCGGGTTGAGCACCTCGAGCCCGGTGGCCTCGGAGACGTCGGCGCCGGTGACCTCCCGGGGCCCCGTGGCCTCCAGGCGCGTGGTCATGGGCTCTCCCGACGGCACGTTGACGGCGAGCTTCCGCAAGTTCAGGAGCACGTCCAGCGTGTCCTCCTCCACCCCGGGGATGTGCGCCTCCTGGTCGCGCACGCCCTCGATCCGCACCCAGGCGACGGCCGCTCCCGGGATGATGGACAGGAGGGTTCGGCGCAAGGAGTTGCCCACGGTGAGCGCGTACCCCTTCTCGAAGGGCTCGGCCACGAGCCGGCCGTACCGGTCGGTGCTGATCTCCCACTCGATGTGCTTGGGCTTCTGAAACGGAATCCTGGCCATGATCTCCTACTTTGAGAACAGCTCGACGATCAGCTGCTCCTGCACGGGGATCTGGATGTCCTCCCGCATCGGGAGGCCCCGCACGGTCCCCTGCTTTTCGTTGACGTCCACCTGGAGCCATGGCGGAACCGCAGCGCGCCCCGCCGCCAGATTGTCGGCCACGCGCTCGGCGAACTTGGATCTCGGCCGAAGCTGGACGACTTCCCCCACCTTCACGATGTACGAGGGGACGGACACCTTTCGCCCGTTGACCTGGAAGTGCCCGTGGCCGACCATCTGCCGGCCCTCGCGCCGCGACGCCGCCATCCCCAGCCGGAATACCACGTTGTCCAGGCGCCGCTCGAGCAGCTTGAGCAGGTTCTCGCCGGTGACTCCCTTCTCGCGCTCCGCCCGCTCGAAGTACCGCCGGAACTGGCTCTCGAGCACGCCGTAGATGTGCTTGGCCTTCTGTTTCTCCCGGAGCTGCACCCCATAGGGCGTGAGCTTCGTCCGGCTGAGTCCGTGCTGGCCCGGGGGGTAGTTCCGCCGCTCGATGGCGCACTTCTCGGTGAAGCAGCGCGCCCCCTTCAGGAACAGCTTGATCCCCTCGCGCCGGCACTGCCGGCAGACCGCCGCTCGATATCTGGCCAACGCTCCCGCCCTCCCTACACCCGCCGCCGCTTCGGCGGCCGGCAGCCGTTGTGCGGAATCGGCGTCACGTCGCGGATCGCGGAGATCTCGAGCCCGACGGCCTGCAGCGACCGGATGGCCGCCTCGCGGCCTGCGCCGGGGCCCTTGACGAAGACCTCCACCTGCTTGAGCCCGAGATCCATGGCCTTCCGGGCGGCGTTCTCGGCAGCGGTCTGCGCGGCGAACGGCGTGCTCTTCCGCGAGCCCTTGAAGCCCACGCTCCCGGCGCTGGCCCACGAGATGACGTTGCCCGTCTTGTCGGTGAGGGTCACGATGGTGTTGTTGAAGGTGGCCTGCACGTGGGCGATCCCCACGCGGACCTCCTTGCGCTCTCGCTTGCGGCTGCCCTTTCGCGGGGCGGCCGGCTTCTCTTCGGCTGCGTCGGCCATGATACGGCTCCCTATTTCTTCGGCGCAGGGGCGGCAGGCGCGGCGGCGACCGGCTTCTTCTTGACCATGACGCCTTTGCTCCGGCCCTTGCGCGTCCGGGCGTTGGTGTGGGTGCGCTGGCCGCGCACGGGCAGACCCTTTCGGTGGCGGATCCCGCGGTAGCAGCCGATGTCCATCAGCCGCTTCACGTTCATGGCCACCTCTCTGCGGAGGTCGCCCTCCACCTTGTACGCGCGCTCGATGATCTCGCGGATGCGGGCCGTCTCGTCGTCGGTCCAGCTCTTGACTCGCTTGTTGGGGTCCACCCGGGCCTCGGCGAAGATCTTCCTCGCCGAGGGGATCCCGATCCCGTAGATGTACTGGATCGCGATCTCCCCGCGCTTGTCCCGCGGCAGATCCACTCCTGCGATACGTGCCATATGTCTTCTCTCCACGGGGCGGGCGGACGGGCCCACGCCCCTCCGGGGCTATCCCTGTCGCTGCTTGTGGCGCGGGTTCTTGCAGATGATGCGGACGGCCCCCTGCCGCCGAACGATCTTGCAGCTCTCGCAGCGCACCTTGATCGAAGGCCGGACTTTCATGACCCCTCCGGCACTGTGCTCGCCAGCTCTCTCATCCTCGTCTCTCTTCCCGATCCGCTCGCCTCGCCTCCGGCTGCGGCTCGCCCCCTCGCTCCGCTCGGGGCCCTCTCACCTTCGCTCGCCTCGCCTCCGGCTGCGGCTCGCCAGACCTTTACTTGAACCGGTACGTGATGCGGCCGCGCGTCAGGTCGTAGGGGGACAGCTCCACCTTCACCTTGTCCCCCGGGAGGATCCGGATGAAGTTCATCCGCATCTTCCCGGACACGTGGGCGAGCACCTTGTGCCCGTTCTCGAGCTCGACCCGGAACATGGCGTTGGGCAGCGGCTCGACGACGGTTCCCTCCACCTCGATGGCGTCTTCTTTGGTCATGCGACTCCCACCGCCTACGCCCCAGGCTCCCGGCGTGTCAGGATCTCCGGGCCGTTGTCCGTGATCGCGATCGTGTCCTCGAAGTGCGCCGCCAGACTGCCGTCCTCCGTGACCGCCGTCCAGCGGTCCTCGAGGATACGGACCTCCCACGAGCCGATGGTGACCATGGGCTCGATGGCCAGCACCATGCCGGCCTTGAGCATCGGCCCGCGCCCGGGCTCCCCGAAGTTCGGCACCTGGGGGTCCTCGTGGAGCTGCCGGCCGATGCCGTGGCCCACGAAGGCCCGCACCACCCCGAAGCCGTGGCTCTCGCAGTGGCTCTGCACCGCGTGCGAGATGTCGCCGAGACGGCTGCCCGGACGGCACTGGACGATGGCCTTGTCGAGGCTCTCGCGCGTCACGTCGAGCAGCTCCTGCACCCGCTGCGGCACGGCGCCCACTGCCAGCGTGATGGCGCAGTCGGCGTAGTACCCCTCGACGATACACCCCAGGTCCAGCCCGATGATGTCGCCCTCGGCCAATTTGCGCTTCTCCGACGGGATCCCGTGCACGACCTCGTGGTTGATGGAGGTGCACACCGTCGCGGGGTAGCCCCGGTACCCCTTGAAGGCCGACTGCGCCCCGCGTTTCACGATGAAGCTCTCGGCATCGGCGTCGATCTCCTTGGTCGTCACTCCCGCCCGCACGATCGCGCGGAGACGCTCCTTGACGTCGGCCAGGATGCGGCCGGCTGCCCGCATGTGACCCAACTCACGCCCTGACTTCAGGACGATCACGCCGCTCCCGCTCCCCCCACGGCCTTCCGGATGCTCGCCGTCACGCCGTCCATGGCCCCCTCGCCCCGGACGGCCTCCAGGAGGCCCCGGCGCTCGTAGTACGCCAGCAGCGGGGCCGTCTGTTTCTCGTAGACGTCGAGCCGGCGCGCCACCGCCGCGGGCGCGTCGTCCGCCCGCTGGTAGAGCTCGCCCGGGCAGCGGTCGCACCGGTCCGGCGTCTTCGGCGGCGCCGAGGCGACGTGGTAGGCGGTCCCGCACTTCCGGCAGACGCGCCGGCCGGTGAGCCGGCGCAGCAGTTCCTCGCGGGACACGTCGAGGAACACGACCCGGTCCAGCGGAAGCCCCTCGTCGCCGAGCAGCCGGTCGAGCGCCTCCGCCTGGATCACGGTGCGGGGGAAGCCATCCAGGACGAACCTCGCCTTGGCGTCGGGGCTCCGCAGCCGCTCGGCCACCAGCCCGATCACCACCTCGTCCGGCACCAGCGCGCCGGAGTCCATGTGTCGCTTGGCCTCGAGCCCGAGCGGATTGCCCTGCGCCGCCGCGTCCCGCAGCATGTCCCCCGTGGCGACCTGGGGAACGCCCCACTCCGCGGCCAGTTGTCGCGCCTGCGTCCCCTTGCCCGAACCGGGGGCTCCCAGAAGGATGATTCGGTGGCTCACGCGCGCGCCTTCGCCTTCCTCCGCAGGAATCCCTCGTAGTTCCGCATCAAGAGGTGCGACTCCATCTGCCGCACGGTGTCCAGTGCCACGCCGACGACGATCAGGAGGCTCGTCCCGCCGAAGTAGAACGGTGTGTTGAACCATTGGATGAGGAAGTCGGGGAGCACCGAGATGAGCGCCAGGAACACCGCGCCCGGCAGCGTGATGCGAGTCAGCGTCCGGTCGATGTACTCCGCCGTCTTCTTGCCCGGGCGCACGCCAGGAATGAAGCCACCGTACTTCTTCATATTGTCGGCGAGGTCCACGGGGTTGAACACGATGGCGGTGTAGAAGTACGCGAAGAAGATGATGAGGCCGCAGTACAGCAGCGTGTAGGTGAACCGGCCCGGCGACAGCGCCTCCGAGATGGCCTGCATCCACGGGTGCTGGATGAACCGAGTGAGCGTCGCCGGGAACAGGATGAGCGAAGAGGCGAAGATCACCGGGATGACCCCCGCCGTGTTCACCCGCAGCGGGATGTGGGTGGACTGCCCACCGTAGATCCGCCGGCCGACGACCCGCTTGGCGTACTGCACAGGGATCTTCCGCTGGCCCTCCTGCATGATCACCACCGCAGCCGTCACCCCGACCATCATGATGACGAGGCCGAGGAACACGAACAGCTTGAGCTCGCCCGTGGCGATGAGGGTGTACGACGACACGATGGCCGAGGGCAGGCGCACCACGATGCCGGCGAAGATGATGAGCGAGATGCCGTTGCCGATCCCTTTCTCGGAGATCTGCTCGCCCAGCCACATGATGAGCGCGGTCCCGGTGGTGAGCGTGATCATGGTGAGCAGTCGGAAGGCCCATCCCGGATCGGGGACGATGGTCCCGCCGCCGGGGCTCCGCATGCTCTCCAGACCCACCGCGATGCCGAAGGACTGCACGAGCGACAGCCCGATGGTGCCGTAGCGGGTGTACTGGGTGATCTTCTTCTTTCCGGCCTCCCCTTCCTTGGCGAGCCGCTCGAGCGCGGGGATCACCACCGTCAGGAGCTGCAGGATGATGGACGCCGAGATGTACGGCATGATGCCCAGCGCGAAGACGGTGAGCCGCCGCAGGTTGCCCCCGGAGAAGAGGTCCACCATGCCCAGCAGCGTGCCCTGGACCTGGTTGAAGAACTGGGCGAGCGCCGCGCCGTCGACCCCGGGCGTGGGGACGTGGGCTCCGAGGCGGTAAACGGCCAGCAGTCCCAGGGTCACCAGCACGCGACGCTTGAGCTCCGGGATCTTGAAGATGTTCCGGAAGCTCTGCAGGCCCTCCATCATGCCGGGAGCACCTCGACCCGCCCGCCAGCGGCCTCGACCTTGCGCCGCGCCGACTCGCTGATCTTGTGGGCGCGGACCGTGAGGGCATGGGAGACGTCGCCCTCGCCGAGGATCTTCACGGCGCCCCGGTCCGCCTTCTTGATCAGTCGGGCCTGGAGCAGGCTGTCAGGGTCCACCACGCTGCCCGCCGCGAAGCTCGCCACCACGTCCTTGAGGTTGACGATCGCGAACTCGCTCTTGCCGCCGTGAGGGAGGAAGCCGCGCTTGGGCAGCCTCCGGTAGAGCGGCATCTGGCCGCCCTCGAAGCCCGGACGAGCGCCCCCGCCGGAGCGGGCCTTGAGCCCCTTGTGGCCCTTCCCGGAGGTCTTGCCGTGCCCGGACCCGGGCCCGCGGCCGATGCGCTTGCGCTTCTTCGTGGAGCCGGGTGCCGGACGCAGATCTTCCAGTCTCATGCCTCGTCCACCTTGAGGCAGAACTCCACCGCCTTGATCATACCCCGGAGGGTCGGGGTGTCCTCCTGCTCGACCGTGTGCCGGATGCGGTGCAGCCCCAGGGCCTTGACGGTCGCCTCCTGCTTTGGGCTGAGCCCGATGATGCTCTTCACCAGGGTGACCCTAACCTTCCTTGGCACCGGCCACCTCCTGGTTCTCGCCGTCGACGGAGCGCCGGCGTGCAGCATGGATGTCCAGCAGCCGCTTCATGCGCCGGAGGGCGTCGATCGTGGCCTTCAGGACATTGTGCGGGTTGTTCGTACCGAGCGTCTTCGTGAGGATGTCCTGGACACCGGCCGCCTCCAGCACGGGGCGCACTGCTCCCCCGGCGATGACGCCGGTGCCCTGGGCGGCGGGCTTGAGGTACACGCGCGCCGCGCCGAAATGGCCCGTGATCTCACATGGGATGGTGGTGTCCCGCAGCGGGACGTAGACGAGATCCTTCTTGGCGTGCTCCACCGATTTCCGGATCGCCTCGGGCACCTCACGGGCCTTGCCGAGCCCTACCCCCACGTGGCCGTGCCCGTCCCCCACCACCACGAGGGCAGTGAAGGAGAACCGCCGGCCGCCCTTGACGACCTTGGCCACCCGGTTGATGGCAACCACCCGGTCGGTCAGGTCCAGCGCACTGGAATCGATTCGCGCCTGAGCCACTCAGCCCTCCTCAGAACGTGAGGCCACCGGCCCGAGCCGCATCGGCCAGTGCCTTGACCCGCCCGTGATATTGATAACCCCCTCGATCGAAGACCACGGCGCCCACGCCCTTCGCGCGCGCCCGCTGGGCGAGGAGCTCGCCTACCAGCTTGGCCGCCGCGACGTTGCCGCCGGTCTTCATCTTCTCCTGGAATTCGGGCGCGCGGCTGTCCACCGCCACCACGGTGCGTCGCGACACGTCGTCGACGATCTGCGCGTAGATGTGGTGAAGGCTCCGGAACACGGTGAGCCGCGGCCGTGCCGGCGTCCCCCGGACCGCGCGGCGGATGCGCACGTGGCGAATCTTGCGCCCCTCGACCTTGTGGCTCGTGAGCATCACTTGGCCCCCGCCTTCTTGCCGACCTTCCGCCGGATGTGCTCGTCGGCGTACTTGATCCCCTTGCCCTTGTACGGATCCGGCTTGCGGAGCGCGCGGAGCTTGGCCGCCGTCTGTCCGAGGAGCGCCTTGTCCGCCCCGCGCAACGTGATGGAAACCTGCTTCTCCACCTCGGCCTGGACCCCCTCGGGCAGCGGGAAGATCACCGGGTGGGAGTACCCCAGGGCGAGCTGCAGGTTCTGGCCCGCGACCTGGGCCCGATAGCCGATCCCGACGATCTCAAGCTTACGCTCGAAGCCGGTCTTGACCCCGTGGACCATGTTGGCCAGCAGCGAGCGTGTGAGCCCGTGCAGGGCCCGGACCGTACGCTGGTCCGAGGCGCGCGCCACCGTGAGCACGCTCCCGTCCGCGGCGACGGAGACACCGGCCGGGAGCGTGTGCGAGAGCTTGCCCCTGGGCCCGTCCACCCGGACGGTGGGCCCCGCGATGGCCACCGTGACGCCCTGGGGGATGGGAATGGGCTTCTTGCCGATTCGGGACATGGTCGCTCCTACCAGACGTAGGCCAGGACTTCGCCGCCCAGCCCCTGCTTGCGGACCTCGCGATCGGTCATCACGCCGCGCGACGTGGAGAGGATGGCGACGCCCATGCCCCCGAGGATCGAGGGGGTCTTGTCCTTTCCCACGTACACGCGCCGGCCAGGCCGCGACACGCGCACCAAGCCGGAGATGATCTTCTCGTTCCCCGTCCCGTACTTCAGGTACACGCGCAGGGTACCCGGCCGGGGCTCCTCGATGAAGCGGAAGTTCTTCACGAACCCCTCCGCCTTGAGGATCTCCGCGATCCGGACCTTGAGCTTGGAGGCCGGGATGTCCACCTTCTCGTGCTCGGCGCGACTGGCGTTGCGGATGCGAGTCAGCAGGTCCGCGATGGGATCCGTCATCATGGTTGCGGGGCTCCTACCAGCTCGCCTTGATCACGCCCGGTACCTCGCCCTTGAGCGCGAGTTCCCGGAAACAGATCCGGCAGCACTGGAACTTGCGGAGGAAGCCGCGCGGGCGCCCGCAGATCTTGCAGCGCGAGTAGGCCCGCGACTGGAACTTGGCCGGGCGCTGGGATTTCATGATCAGTGAGATCTTCGCCATGCTCAGGACTCCCTGAAGGGCACGCCGAGGTGGGTCAGCAGCGCCTTCGCCTCTTCGTCGGTCTTTGCGCTGGTCACCATGACGACGTCCATGCCGCGCACCTTGTCCACCTTGTCGTACACGATCTCCGGAAAGATCACCTGCTCCTTGAGCCCGAGCGCGTAGTTGCCGCGGCCGTCGAAGGCCTTCGGGGCCACCCCCTTGAAGTCCCGCACACGCGGCAGCGCCACGTTGACCAGCCGGTCCAGGAACTCCCACATCCGGGCCCCGCGGAGCGTGACCTTGCACCCGATCGGGGCGTTCTCCCGCAGCTTGAAGTTCGCGATGGACTTCTTCGCGCGCGTGACCACCGGCTTCTGGCCCGTGATGGCCTGCAGATCCGCCGTGGCGAAGTCGAGCACCTTCGCGTTCTCCTTGCCCTCGCCGACCCCCATGTTGATGACGATCTTGGCGAGCCTGGGCACCTGGAAGGGGTTGGTGTAGCCCCGCTCCTTCATGAGGGCGGAGATCACGGTGGCCCTGAACCGCCCCTGCAGCCGCGGCGGCACCGCTCCCGTCGCCTTCGGGCGCGTCGCGGGAGCCGCGGGGGCGGGAGCCGGAGTCCCCTTGCCGCCCTTCCCCGCCTGCGCCGGCTGCTTCTTGCCGGTGGCGCCGGCAGGTCCTCCCTGAGGGGCCTTCTGTGCCTTGTCAGCCTTCTTCGCCTCGGCCATGGTCTTTACGCCTTGTCGATGATCTCGCCAGACTTCCTGGCGATGCGGGCCTTCTTGCCGTCCGCCAGCAGCCGGACACCGACCCGCGTGGGTTTGTCGGTCCGGGGATCCACCAGCATCACGTTCGAGAGGTGCAGCGGCGCCTCCCGCTCGATGATACCGCCCTGGCGGAGCTTCTGGGTCGGGCGCTGGTGCTTCTTCATCATGTTGAGCCGCTCGACGAGGACGCGTCCGTCGGCCGGGAACACGCGGAGCACCTTGCCACGCTTCCCCCGCTCTCGCCCCGCGACCACCACCACCGTGTCCCCCTTGCGAACGTGCGACTGCGCCATGATGGTCCTCGGTGGCCTCCCTAGATGACTTCCGGCGCCAGGGAGATGATCTTCGTGAACTGCTTGTCCCTGAGTTCCCGGGCCACGGGGCCGAAGATGCGAGTCCCGACCGGGTTGTCGTCGGCCTTGAGCAGGACGACCGCGTTGCGGTCGAAGCGGATGTAGGAGCCGTCCTTCCGCCCCACCTCCTTCACGGTGCGCACGACGACGGCGCGGGCCACCTCGCCCTTCTTCACGGTGCCGTCCGGCGCCGCCTCCTTGACGGCGACGATGATGATGTCGCCCAGGGAGGCGGTCCGCTTGTTCCCGCCACCCATCACGCGGATACACTGGGCCTTCTTGGCTCCGGAGTTATCCGCCACGTCGAGCATCGTCCTGGGCTGGATCATGGCTCTGTCGCGCTCTCTCCCTCGGAATCCCTCATGACACGCGGGTCAGGATCTCGCGGATCTGCCACCGCTTGCCCTTGGACAGCGGCCGCGTCTCCTCGAGGAGGACCCGGTCCCCGGTCTTGCTGGCATTGGTCTCGTCATGGGCCTTCATGCGTTTGGTCCGCCGCACCACGCGCTCGTACCGGGGGTGGCGGAAGACCCGCTCGATGAGGACCACGCGGGTCTTCGTCATCTTGTCGCTGATCACCATGCCCTCTCGGGTCTTCTTGTCTCCCACGTTGGTCCTTTCACCTGGGGCGGGCACCCGGGCTGTCGCCCGCCCGCCCCCGCCGGATCCTCACGCCCGCCCGTTCCCTCGCGCTCCCCCAGCTGCCGTCACCCCGCGGGCACCCGGGCTGTCGCCCGCCCGCCCCCGCCGGACAGCTACGCTTGCTTCTTCGGCTGCGTTTCGCCCGCCGCCGTCACCTCACGCTGGCGCAGTACGGTCTGGACCCGCGCCAGGTCGCGCCGGGCCTGACCCACGCGGGACGGGTTCTTGGCCACCCCCATGGACAGCTGGAACCGGAGGTTGAATAGCTCCTCGGTCAGCTCCTTGGCCTTCTGCGAGAGCTCCTCGCCCGACATCTCACGCCACTTGGCCGCCTTCATGGTCGCCTCAGGCCGTCCGCGTCCGGGACACGAACTTGGTCTTGATCCCGAGCTTCTGGGCCGCAAGCCGGAAGCCGTCCCGCGCCGTGGCCTCGTCGACGCCCTCCATCTCGTAGAGGATGCGGCCCGGCTTGACCACCGCCACCCAGAACTCGGGGTTGCCCTTTCCCTTGCCCATCCGGGTCTCGGCGGGCTTCTTGGTGACCGGCTTGTCCGGGAAGATCCGGATAAAGATCTTCCCTCCCCGCTTCACGCTCCGCGCGAGCGAGACCCGGGCCGCCTCGATCTGCCGGTTGGTCACCCACCCCGGCTCCAGCGCCTTGAGCCCGTAGTCGCCGAAGGCAAGCGTCGACCCGCGCTGGGCCTTGCCGGCCATGCGGCCGCGCTGGGCCTTGCGGTACTTGACGCGCTTGGGCATCAGCATTGCGGCTAGACCTCGCCCGGTCGCTGCGTGGGAAGAACCTCACCTTTGAAAATCCACACCTTGACCCCGATAGCACCGTACGTCGTGTGGGCCTCCGCGAGTCCGTAGTCGATGTCCGCGCGGATCGTGTGCAGCGGCACCCGACCATCCCGGTACCACTCGCGGCGGGCAATCTCGGCACCGCCCAGACGCCCCGAGCAGGCGATCCTGATGCCGTCGGCGCCCAGCCGGAGCGCCGACTGCACCGCCTTCTTCATGGCGCGCCGGAACGCCACCCGCTTCTGGAGCTGCAGCGCGACGTTCTCGGCGACCAGCTGGGCGTCCAGCTCCGGGTGCACCACCTCCTCGATGTTGAGGTGGACCTCCTTCGCCGTGCGGCCCTGGATCTCGTTCTTCAGCTTCTCCACCTCGGCACCCTTCCGGCCGATGATGATTCCCGGCCGGGCGGTGAAGATGGTGATGCGCGCCCGGTTGGCGGAGCGCTCGATGTCGATGCGCGAGATCCCGGCGTGGTAGAGCGCGGACTTGATGAAGCGCCGGATCTTCACGTCCTCGTGCAGGAGGGCGG
Source organism: Candidatus Rokuibacteriota bacterium (assembly GCA_016188005.1). NCBI lineage: Bacteria > Candidatus Rokuibacteriota > Candidatus Rokuibacteriota bacterium. The sequence continues at coordinate 23,613 of JACPIQ010000017.1, forward strand.
CGTAGCCCTTCGTGGCGAACCACCGGGAGCTCCACGTGCGCGTGGCGCCCAGCCGGAACCCGACCGGATGTGTCTTCTGCCCCATGGTTACCTCGCGCCCGCCCGCCGCGACTCGACCCGGGGCGTCTCGTCGGAGAGCTGGATGGTCAGGTGACTGGTCCGGTGCTTGATGAAGAACGCGCGCCCCATGGCGCGCGGCGACACACGCTTCAGCGAAGGCCCGCCGTCGGCGATCGCCTTGACCACGCGGAGGTCATCGAGGTTCCGGACCTGGTGGTTGTGCTCGGCGTTGGCGATGGCCGACCGCAGGACCTTCTCGATCAGCCGGGCGGCGCTCTTCGGCGCGAGCTGGAGCGTCGCGAGCGCGTCGCCCACGGACTTGCCGCGGATGTGATCCAGCACGAGCCGGGCCTTGCTGGCCGACACCCGGATGTAGCGCGCGGTCGCCTGCGTCTTCATGGCCGACTCAGGCCTTTCCCGTGGGGGAGGTCGCGGCCTTCTCCGACGCGCCGTGCGCCTTGAAGGTCCGCGTCAGGGCGAACTCGCCCAGCCGATGCCCGACCATGTTCTCGGTGATGTAGACGGGGATGAACTTCTTCCCGTTGTGGACGGCCAGCGTGTGGCCGACGAACTCCGGCAGGACGGTGGAGCGGCGCGACCAGGTCTTCAGCACCTTCTTCTGGCGCGCGCGGTTGAGATCCTCGATCCGACTCTGCAGCCGGGCCTCGACGTACGGTCCCTTGCTCAGCGAGCGGCCCATGTCGTCCTCTCCCTACCTGGTCCTGCGCGTGACGATGTAGCGGTCGGACGGCCTCGCGCCTCGCCGTGTCTTGTAGCCCTTGGTAGGCTTCCCCCACGGGGTCATGGGATGATTGCCCTTTCCCTTGCCTTCGCCGCCCCCCATGGGGTGGTCGACGGGGTTCATCACCGTCCCCCGGACCGTGGGCCGGAAGCCGCGCCAGCGCACCCGTCCGGCCTTCCCGACGGAGACGTTCTCGTGATCCAGGTTCCCCACCTGGCCCACGGTCGCCATGCACTCGAGCTTCACCTGTCGCACCTCTCCGGAGGGCAGCTTGAGGTTGGCATGGTCACCTTCCTTCGCCAGCAGCTGCGCCAGGGTGCCGGCGCTCCGGCAGAGCTGCCCACCCTTGCCGGGCTGGAGCTCCACGTTGTGCACGAGCGTGCCCAGCGGGATGCTCCGGAGGGGCAGGGCGTTCCCCGGGAGGATGTCCGCCTGCGGGCCGGACATCACGACATCGCCCGGCTTGAGCCCGAGGGGCGCGATGATGTAGCGCTTCTCCCCATCCCGGTAGTGCAGCAGCGCGATCCGAGCGGAGCGATTCGGGTCGTACTCGATGCCCGCCACCCTGGCCGGGATGCCCAGCTTCTCCCGCCGGAAGTCGATGTCGCGGAGCATGCGCTTGGCGCCGCCGCCCCGGTGCCGGACCGTGATGCGACCGGCGGAGTTGCGCCCGTTGGTGCGGCGCTTGGGGGAGAGCAGGCTCTTCTCCGGCGTCGTCTTCGTGATCTCCTCGTTGGTGAGGAGCGTCATGTAGCGCCGGGCGGGCGAGGTGGGCTTCAGTGTCCGGATTCCCATGCGTCTATGCCCCTTCCACGAGCTCGATCTTGTGGCCGGGCGCAAGCGTCACGATGGCCTTCTTCCACGACGACCGGCGGCCCTCGAAGCGCCCCATCCGCTTCCACTTGCCCTCGCGGGACTGGGTACGCACATCCGCCACCTTGACGTTGAAGACCCGCTCCACGGCCTGCCGGATCTCCACCTTGTTGGCGTCCACGGCGACCTGGAAGGTCACGGCGTTGAGGTCTTCCTTCTGCTGCATGCTCTTCTCGGTCATGACCGGTTTGAGCAGCACGGTCCGGGGGTCCCTCATTTCGCGAGTGCCTCCTGCAGGGCGAGAACGGCCCCGCGCTCGGCGATCACGCGGCCGTTCCTGAGGAGCGCGTAGGCCGACGTCTGCGTCGGCGTCTCCAGCTGGAGCCATGGGATGTTCCGCGCCGCGCGGTCGAGGGCCGGCGTCAGCGCGGACACCACGAGCAGGGTCGGGCCGGAGGCGACGCCGAGCCCCTTGAGCCAGCTGGCGAGGGCCCTGGTCCTGGGCTCCGCGACGCCGACATGCTCCACCACCGTCACCTCCCCCGCCGCGACCTTGGCGGCGAGCGCCGCGCGGAGCGCCGCCCGCCGCATCTCGACGGGCATGCGCTTGTCGTACTTCCGCGGCGTGGGCCCGAAGGGCTTACCGCCGCCCTTCCACTGGGTCGCCCGGATGGAACCCTGTCGCGCGCGCCCCGTCCCCTTCTGCCGCCATGGCTTCCGGCCGCCGCCGGACACCTCGCTCCGCCCCTTCGTGTCGTGCGTACCGGCCCGTCTCGCGGCCAGCTCGCGGACCACGCTCTGGTGCAGGAGGGCCGTCCGGATCGGCCCGCCGAACACCTCGGCGGACAGCTCCAGCGTCCCCTGGGCCTTGCCGTTCTGGTCGAGCACGGGAACACTGGGCATGGCTACTTCGCCCCCTGCGCCTTCTGCTGGGCCTTGGTCTGCTTCACGCTCTTCCTCACGACGACGACCCCACCGCGGGCGCCCGGCACCGCCCCGCGCAGGAGGAGAAGGTTCCGCTCCGGGAGCACACGCACCACGGGGAGGTTCAGCACGGTCCGCCGGTCGCCACCCATGCGGCCCGGGAGGTGATGCCCGGGCCAGACGCGCGACGGATCGGAGGAGGCCCCGATGGAGCCCGGCGCCCGGTGGAACATGGAGCCGTGGCTCTGATCGCCGCCAGACCAGCCGTGGCGCTTGACGCCACCCTGGAAGCCCTTGCCCTTGCTGACGCCCACCACGTCCACCAGCTCGCCGGGCGCGAAGAGCGCGGCCGTGAGCGTCTGCCCCACCTGGTAAGGCTGGAGCGCCTCGGTCTTCTGCAGGCGGATCTCCCGGAGGACCTTCATCGGCGTCGCGATGCCCACCTTCTTGTAGACGCCGGCCATCGCCTTGGTCGCGTTCTTCTTTCGCGGCAAGAACCCCAGCTGCAGCGCGTCGTAGCCGTGCGTGGCCGTCGTGCGCACACCCACGACCGTGCACGGGCCCAGCTCCACCACGGTGACCGGGATCATGGCCCCGTCGTCTCCGAAGACCTGGGTCATCCCCACCTTCCGGCCGATCAGCCCTTCCTTCATCGCCATGGTGGTGGTCTCGCTAGAGCTTGATCTCGACGTCCACGCCGCTCGGCAGCTCCAGCTTCATCAGCGCGTCCACCGTCTGCGGCGTCGGGTCGAGGATGTCGAGCAGGCGTTTGTGAGTGCGCATCTCGAACTGCTCCCGCGACGTCTTGTCCACGTGCGGCGAGCGGAGCACCGTCCACCGGTTGATGATGGTGGGCAGCAGGACGGGACCCGTGACCCGCGCGCCGGTCCGGCGGACGGTCTCCACGATCTCCTTCATGGAGCGGTCGAGGAGATGGTGATCGTAAGCCTTCAGCCGGATGCGGATCTTCTGGTCGGCGGTGAGGGTGACCATGTGCCTACTCCGCGATCTCCGCCACCACGCCGGCCCCCACCGTCCGCCCCCCCTCCCGGATCGCGAACCGCAGCTCCTTCT
>JACPIQ010000018.1 GCA_016188005.1 Candidatus Rokuibacteriota bacterium
GGCGGCCACGGGACGGCCACGCGTGCGCCGGCAACTGGAGGAACTGCCCGAGCCAGCGCGGCGGCTGGCGGTGGGCTTTGACTTGCTCCCGACTCCGTAGTAACTACGCTCCTCGGGCGAGAATCGCGCGTGATTTCAGCCGTTTCCCGAAGCGCCCACCAGCTCCGGGGTAAACTCACGCTAGGCTGTCGTAGCGGAGATGGGTCGGCGCCGGCCCGAAGCCCGTCAGGTAGCGCACGAGAGCTTCCAGCCCGAGGGCGGCGACCAGGGCATTCAGCGTGACCACCGAGGGCGGGGCCGCCTCCTCCGCGCCCTCGACGTAGCCGAGCCCGCGGCGCAGGGCCCGGTGCTCGGGGCTCAGGATGCGCGAGGGATTCACCACCCCCTGGCAGAGGAGGCAGGGCCCGCCGGGCGCGTAGAGCGCCGCCTGCGCGCCCATGTGCTGGACCTGCCGCGTCCCCGGTCGCAGCACGATGCCCGAGCCCATGTCGAGGAGGGGCTTCAGGTACCGCGCCGCCACCACCTGCGCCTCGAGCCGCGCCGCCATGTTGTCGAGCCCGCAGACGATGAGGTCGGCGCGCAGCAGCGCGCGGCGCGCCTCCTCGGACTGAAGCGGCGCGGGGACGATCTCGACTTCGGCCGTGGGGTCGAGCGCGCGCACCTCGCGCGCGAGCACCTTGACCTTGAGCCGCCCGACGTCACGGAGGCGCGCCCCGAAGAGACGATTGAGGTTGCTCGGCTCCACCCGGTCGGGATCGATCAGGATCAACCGGCGGAACCCGAGCCCGCGAGCCTGGGCGACCCACGCCGACCCGATGCCCCCCGCGCCACAGACCGCCAGGCGCGGCTCGCGCAGCCGCTGCTGGCCGTCCCCGCCCAGCCAGCGGATATTGCGGTCCAGACGGGCCACCGGCAGGGTGCCGTCGTCGATCCGGGAAGCACGCGCCGCCGCAGCGAAGGCGACGATGCGGCGGATCCCGGCCGGACCCACGGCGCGCAGCTCCCTGACGCGAGCGACGATGCGGCCGTCGCCCCGGTAAACCTCCGCGGAGAAGCCCTCCTCGCGCTGTCCCCAGACGAGCCGCAGGAACGGAACCTCCCGGCGCACATCGGCTCCCCGGGGATAGCCCCGCACCGTGGCGATCTCGCCCCGGAGGAACCGGTCATCCGTCCCGCTGAACGCGGCCCCCTGCGAGAAGGGGTGGCTGTGCGCGTGGAGGTAACCGGCGGCGCCCGAGGTCGCCAGGCGATGAAGCGTATGGAGGACGTAAGTCGGCGCGGGCTCGACGCTGGCGCCATCCTGGCGGCGATAGTCGCCGTCCCCGGGCAGGAGGAGCCGGTGGAGGAAGTACTCCCCGGGCTCGACTGACCGGCAGCGGCCCAGGAGCCCGAAGGCCGCCCGCTCGAGCCCGTCGGCCTGGAGGAGGTGCGCGCGGAGCCCGGCGAGATCGCGCTCGGCCATGACGAGCGTCGCATCCGGAACGTGGGCGGAGACACCAGGCCAGAGCCAGCCGCCGAGAGCACCACGCATCATCGCTTCGCCTCCCAGCGGGGGTTGAACGGGTCACTCAGGAACAGCTCCACCTGCTTGAGGAAGGTCAGGATGTTGTCCGCCGGGCGCCAGCCGTCCATGTGGAGGCACAGGTAGCGCCAGTTGCGGCTGCGGACCGTCGGGGTGGGGGCGTAGCGCCGCGCCTCGTCGAAGTAGTGTGGGATCTCCCGCCACGCCCCCGCGTGCCACACCCGGAGCGCCGGGTCCACGTAGAGCTCCTTGTAGGGGACGCCGTGGCCGTAGCCGTCCGGGATCATCACCAGGAGGTTGGTCGCGCGCACAGTGAGCCCCGGCGGCAGCGGGAAGCCTTCGACCGTCACCCAGGAGTAGTCCGGCGCCCACACGACCGCGTCGGCTCCATGGACGGCGACAAGGAGACGCAGCTCGGTCGTGATCCGCTGCGTATGCCGCATCAGCCCCCCGCCAGGAAGGGTCGCGTCCGGCCGACCTGGTCCCCGTCGCGCAGCTGCACCGGCAGGTCGTCGTCGAGCACCTCCGGCGCCTCCCCCGGGGCGGCGACGCGGTAGACCACGTCCTCCGGGTCCGCCCCGGCGAGCCGCTTGAGATCCCGGCCCGTCAGCGTGCCAGCGGGAATGTCGAACTCCTGGCCGTCCATCACCACTCGCGGCATCCTCAGCCCTCCTCACACGGCCCGTTTCATGTGCCGCAGCCCCTCGCCCCTGCCATCAGCTGGGGCGGACAGCGACCGCTTCGACTGACATGGCGCCGCCAGCCACCGCGCCCCCTGGCGGGCGCTCACCGGGCCTCACCGCCGTCGCCGTCGGCCTCGGCGGGCGTGGAGTCCGCTGCCCGCGTCTCGGCCTCCGCGGCCCAAGGGACCAGCCACACGGCGGCCACGACGCTGACCGCCAGCCAGGCGTCGAACGCCGTCAACAGCGTGGAATGGTCGAGCCACCTCACGAGCCGGTGCCCCAGGTACCACCAGCCGAAACCAAACGTCGCCATCAGCGCGCCCCGCGCGACCCTCTCCCAGTCGCGGAACCTCGGCTCCCCGCTCGAGGGTGACTGCATGTCGCTCACCTCCCCGTCTTCACGCCTCAAGCGTCGTTCCCAGGGAGCGCAGGCCTGGCGGCCAGCGGCGCCCTCACCGGCCAGGCCTGAGCGGGACGACCCGCTCGATGGCGCTGGGAGGGACCCTCTTGGGCGAGGTGATCTCGCCAACCCCCGGGGCACCCCCGACGGTGCGGTTGACGCGTGCCGGGTGTCCCCCCGGCAAGCGCACGGTCTCGCGGACCTCTGGTGCGTTTCGCAGGCCATACCGGGCCTGGGCCTGGCTGGCGGCAGGCGGGCGGCCCCGCACAGCGTGTGAGGTCATGTGCGATCCGCGGGCGATGCCGGTCCTGACCTCGACCCGGGCCCTGTCGGCGGTCGTGTAGCGGTGTACCGTCCGCTCGCGCGCCAGGGGGCGCGCCAGCGTCGCGCGGTCGCGCGCGAGGTCACGCCGGAGCACCCCAGTCGACGCCTTGGTGGCGGCTCTCGCCGTCCCCCTGGCGGCGCCCCGCGCGATCGCCGAGTGAAGCCTGTCGGTTTTCAGAAGGTAGGGACCCTTTCGGCGTGAATTGTTCAGAAGTATGGGACCCCGAGATCTGAAGATTTTCAAAAGCATTCCCCCCCTTGCGTGACCTTCGGGCTATGACCCTCTCGGCCCCCGCTGGGCCTGGA
>JACPIQ010000019.1:0-9537 GCA_016188005.1 Candidatus Rokuibacteriota bacterium
CTCGGGGCGGGGATGGCGGGGCGCATTGTCGCCCCACGCATGGTCAGGCGAAGGACCCTCTCTGCGCGGTCGGTGCCGCGCGAGGTGGGCGGCGCGCCCCCCGGGCGAGGATTCGTAATCAGGAGGTCGCTGCCTTATTAGCGGGTGTGGAGGGCGACAAGCCCGTGATCGCCCACTGCTGACAGGGCGACAGGTTCTGCGAATCGGTCGCCGGTATTCTCGATACGGGCGGGAGGCCGCTCGCCTGGCTGGGGAGTCACGCGATGCCGTGCCGGGTCCAGGTCACCGAGACTGTCACTGACGCCGCGCGACAGCGCGCAACAGGCCGCAACTTCCCGCAACGGTCGCCCCGGCCCCGCGAGGGAGCAAGTCTCTGAAAACGCGGCCGATGCAGGCGATCGCCGCCGAGGGCTGAAAATCCTGGTGTCGGCGGTTCAATCCCGTCCCAGCCCACCATTCTTTCCATGGCTTAGCGAGCGCCCCGCCCGCAGTGAATGTCACCGGAATGCCCCCCAACCTGTCACCCAACGCGAACAGCTTCGCCCCCGCCTCTCGAAGATCGCCGTTCGTCACGCTCGCGTCGCGCCGGCGCCGCGAGGGCGGCGCAGTTCTCACGGGTGCCGCGCTGGGCTGCGGGCGGCTCTGGGCGCTCAGGCGCTCCGCGCGCGCGCGACGTGCTCCGCGAGGAGGTTGTTGATGAGGGATTGGTAGCCCAGTCCCCGCCGTTTGGCCTCGCGCCGGACCGCGTCGAGAACCTGGGGGTCGATGCGGATCGCGATCAGTCGCCGGGCCGCGGCCCCGAACGGAGGCCGGCCCACCCGTCGCATCGCCTGGATCTGGGCCGGGGAAGCCTCCGGGATGTCGGAGAAATCAATCCTGCGCCGCATGGGCCGCCCGCTCTTTGCGGCTCGCGCGGCGCGCGCTGATGATGCGGATGCTCTCGCCATCGTCTTGCCTCCTCATGGCGTAGGCCACGATGAGCAGGCGGCCGGTCGCCGCGCGGCCCAGCCGCAAGAACCTCGGCTCCTCCTCGGAATGCCGCAGATCCGGGCCGTCGAGGGCGTCCGGGTCACCGAACACCGTCCCCGCCTCCTCGAACGAGACGCCGTGCTTGGCACGGTTCACCGCGGCCTTCCGCGTGTCCCATTCGAACACGATTCAGTATATACGATAATCGAAGCACGGTTCACCGCGGCCTTCCGCGTGTCCCATTCGAACACGATTCAGTATATACGATAATCGAACTGGAGGCGCGGGTTCACGACCCAGCCCCGCAGCCCGCCGGGGGCGATCCCCGGCGAGCTTGGCAGCGCCGCACGCTCGGATGGTCTCAGCGCTCGTCGCTGCCTTCCTGACGCAGCCGGAGGCCACCAGACCGGGGCGCCACCCGCTGGAAGTCCAGCGCTGTGGCGCCAGGCGTTCACGATCTCGGAGGGGTCCCCGCTGAGCACGGTTCCTCGCTCGAGAAACTCCTCCACGTCCTCGTCCTGATCCGCCGCGCCACTGTCGCATCGCCCGGGGGGTTCGCCGTGAGCATGCCGCGCTCCATCGCGCGCCCGGCGAGCACATGCGCCCCAGAGGGAGGCGCGGACGAGACAGGCCAGGACCGGCGAGGTCTCGGCGAGCGGGTCGGCCGCCGCCGGGTCGTCGTCGGGCTCGAGACGGCGCGGGGCCAGCAGCCGTCCCCCGCGCGCGCGGGCGGAGGCGAGGACCCGAGCCACGTGCTCATCGCCCGGCGGGGGCGCGGGGTGAAAGGTGAGGTGGCCCGTGTGTGCCTCGCTGAAGACGCCGTCGAGCGCGAGCGTGGGGGAGTGCATGTCGAGCTGCAAGTCGCTCCCGAAGCGCCGGCTCACCGAGCGCCCGGCGTCACCGGACCCGCCGGCCTCGCGCCCCCTGTGGAGTGCACCCCTGAGTTGAGACACAGAAAAAGGGCTGTCGTTAGATGGTGAACTGCGATGCCGGGTGTTCCACGGCGGCGTGCGCGCGCCCCTTGCCAACGCTGGACGCCCTTGGCCGTGCGCGGGCGGTCGGCTACCGGCCGCCGGGAGCATAGTCGAGCGGCATCGTCCTGTGCCAGCGGCCATGGCACCGCGGGTGGTGCCGTACGAGAGCTCCTACGCGACGAAGACCGAACTCACCCGTCTCCTGCTGAAACGGCTGTGCCATCGGCTCCTGGAGCGGGCGGCGTCCGAGCCCGAGAGGTGACGTCACGGGGATGGGGGCCACGGACGGGGCGCCCGCCGCCGGGGGGCGTTCAGGTCGACGATGCTCCCGGCGGCTCGGTGTCCTCGGCCGAGGTCGATCGCGCGATCAAGATCCTGCGCACGACGGTGGCCCGCGACGAAGCGGAGTTGAGCGAAGCCGCCGAATCCTCGTGAGACTCAGATGGGTGAACGACTGCCGTTGACGTTTCCGGACTTCGAGGCCTACCGAGATTTTCGCAATCAACTCTCGGAATGCTTCGCGTCCGAGGGGATCACCGACGCCGTCGTGCTGCAGGTCGGCCGCGCGGTCACCGGCTGGGAGGTCGATCCGGCCAAGCCGCCGGATCCCTGGGCTGTAACCGAGGCGTCACCGGAATTGTCACTGAGCGACGCCGTCGCGGCCGCCAATCCGAGCGTCGCCGCGAGCTTCGCGCCCGCCTCGCGGAGGTCGCCCTCGGCGACGATCGCGTAGCGCCGGTACACGGCCTCGGTCTTGTGGCCGGTCAGCGTCATCGCGACGGAGTGGGAGATGCCGGCACGCTCGAGGTTCCTGACGGCCGAGCGCCTGAGGTCATGGAGCAGGAGCCTGGGCACGATTACCGCCACCTCCGCGGGGGCGGCGGGCGTCCGGCCAGTGGGGCCGCCCCCGTGAACCCCGGCGGCGGGCTCGCGATCAAGGCGCGGGCGCAGGGGCGGGGAGAGAGAGGCTTCGAGGGTCTGATCGAGAGCGGAGAGTCTACCCGATCGCGGCCGGGGCCGGCGGGGCGGGGCCGGGCGACGCGGGGGGGCGCCCGCCGGTCAGGTAGGCGAGGAGGGCCTGCACGGCGAGGGGATCTTGCACAGTGGCGATGACGCGCACCCGGCCGCCAGGAGCCGCTGTCAGTTCGCCGCGGTTCGAGAGGGGTGGGGGAATGCCGATGACTCCAGGAGATCCCTCAGAGCCTCTGGCCCTTCGCCGTCTGCGCGCGAAGCAAGAAGGTCTTCGGGTATTTCCCCTCGCCACAGACCTTGAACGAACCGAAATCCTTCCACCAGAGGCCGTCAGGAGCTTCCGGTTCAGACTCTCGCCACAGCTTCAGTTGATAGAGGTCCTCGGCGGTGATCCTTCGATCGAGGAGGCGATCGAACAGGTGGTCGCGGAGGGCAGGGGGGAGGTTGGTCCACTGGATCTTCGGCATCACTCGCCGAAGGTCATGCGCGCCAGCTCTTCCTTCAGGCGTTTCGCCTCCTCCGGATTGGACGCGCGCGCGAGCCGATCGGCGAGATCGAAGAACCGTTTCTTCTCCTGTGCCTGGCCCTCCAGACCGGCCTCGATCAGGTCGACAACGACGCGGTTCGCACTGGTCTTCTGCGTTCTTGCCAGTGCCTTCACGCGGCGAGCCACGCGCGGCGGGAGGCTTATGCTCTGCCGGATGGGCTTGTCCGAATGTCGCATGGCCTGAGGATACCCCAGCTTGCATCAGGATGCACCACACCGAGGCTCGGAGGCTTCAGCATCTGCATGCGGGCCGGAGGCGCCCGACGCCCGCTCGCACCGCCACGGCCCATCACCCCCGCGGCTCGACCGGCCATACACCGACCTCCTCGACCAGCCGATGCGGGAGTCGCTGGCGTCCCTGCGGGCTGTCAACGGCAGGCCAAGCAGAGCCACCAGGGGTCGCCCATAACGGGCCAGTGCGATGCGAGGTGTGGCGTGAAGACATCCTCGCCCACGCGTTCGCGCTCAGCCGTGAGAACGGTGGGGCGCCCGGCGTGGCGGCTGGCTGGGCGAGCTGAGGGGCGTGCCGCGACGCGAGGGCGGATCCCGGGCGGGGATCGGGTGACGATCGACCTGGTGGCGCCGAAGCGCTCACGCGCGCCGTGGGGCCAGGCACCCGCCCCGGAGCGCGGCGCGTCGCTACCCTGGACGCCGCCGCTCCAGCTCGTCCACGCGGGCCCGGAGCGCGGCCAACTCCTCGTGGACCTCGCCCAGCCGCCGCTCGAGAGTCTCGCGCCGCCGGCGGTCGTCGGACTGTGCGGCCTCCATGCTCCGAAGGGCCTCGACGATCGCGTGGTATTCCTGCTGGAGTCGCTCGTAGTGCCCGGCGAGGGCCTCGATCTGGCCGCCCATCTCGCGGAACTGCCCGCCCATGTCGGCCTTGAGCGCGTCGAGGCGCCGGCTCAGCGCGACGAACTCGTGGTCGTGGCGGGTGAGGTGAGCCTCGATGCCGTCGAAGCGCTCCCCGAGGAACGCGATGAGCTGCCGGTACTCGTCGTTCATCACGGTGGGGCCTCCTCCGGCTGCCGGGGTGATCGGGCTCCCCTGGTGTAACCCAGGCGCCGGCCGCGATCAAGAGTGCACGATCGGCTACGGCCCGACCGGCCACCGTGCTTGACGGGCGCTCGGCAGCGAGGTCCTGGCGGTGGCGGACGAGATGCCCGGCGCGGCCGGGGGCAAGCCCGGCGAATCGGCGGGGTGCAGCGGAAGCGGCGGCGAGGGATCAGCAGCCCCAAGGGGTCAAGGTTCCGGCGCTGGTGGCCGATCGCCTTCGTCCAGAGCGTGGCCGCCATACACGGGGTCTGCCGGGGCCCGCGCCAACGCGGCGGAGAGGCTCATCAGCCATCCGGCCGGGCACTGCGGCGTGTTTGCGGGGGCCCTGTACGCCGCCTGCCAGGGGCGGCGAGGCCCGGTTCTCCACCGTGAACCCGGTGTCCGCGAAATCCGGGCCGGTACACCGGGCGCCACCCGTGCAGGGCGCGGGGGACGCCCGGGATCGCCGGTTGCCGAGCGTCCGGAAGGGCCGCGAGAGGTTAGAAGCTCAGATCGAGCGTCCCGTCGATGGTGGGCGGGTGTCCGACCGCCAGGGGACCATGGTCCAGCGTCCCCACGAACGCTCCCGTGCCCGTGACGCCAGCGAATCTCCTGGTGCCCCCCTCGATGGCGAGCATGACGTTGATCGCGGCAACCGTGCCCGTGTCATCCCAGAGGGCGGCGCCGTCCGTGGCCTTCCCGTAGATCGTGCCGATGAACCGGCCGTTCCGTGTCACGGTCAGCGCCCAGTGCCCGCCGATGATGACGTTGGTGATGTCGGGGCCGGGCGACGCGGGCGTGTAGTTGACCGCGACCACGACGGCCCCGGGTAGCGCACCGGTCGCCTTGGCGGCGAAGGCCGCGCCGTACCGGATGTCGTGGACAGTGTCGACGATGCCCGGTGAGATCTCGATGCCCTGGATGGTGTCGACGTGCGACGTCACCGATTCCCCGAGCGCCATGCCGGGCATCCCGATCACGGTCAGTGCCAGCGCGAGAATGAATCGCCTCATCATCTTCCTTGGTCTCCCTGGATCGAAGGTGTCAGTTGTGCGTGCCGAAGTGGCAGGTGGAGCTTCGATCACCTCCCCGAGGTGCGCGTGACGCACCCGCGTCGCGGCCCCCTGGAACGGGAGCCTCTCTGAGCGCGCCGCTCTCGGCCCATGAACAGCGGCAGGAGCAAGGAACGGGCCAGAGAGGAAATCCTTCGAGATCAGGGGGTTTCAGCGGACCGAGACCGCGCCTCCGTCACGAATCGATCAGCCCACGGTGCCAGGCTGACGCGTCATAGTAATGTGCGGCAGCAATGTGCGATTGTAGGGGCTGAGCCCGCTCCCGTCGGGGCAGTGGGGGATCATCTTCTTCGCGGTGTGGGCCCCGGACGCCGAGTTCGACCGCTATCTGCCGGCGCTGGCGAAGATCTCGGAGAGCTTCCGGATCAACGAGCGGTGGGCCGCGGACTACATCCGGAAGGGCGTGGAGAACCTCAAGCGCCAGATGGCCCGGACCTCTCGCATGATGGCCGAGACCGCCACCGCCGCGCGTGAAGCCTCGCTGGCGGCCTTTCAGGAGCGCGCACGCAGCCAGGAGTATCTGGACTACAAGCGCACGGCCACCATCCGCGGGGAGCAGGAGTGGGTCTCGCAGGTGGAGGGCGGGGCCCTCTACAAGTCGGATCGCTGGGGGTTGAGCCGCGAGGGAGAGCGGCTGAGCGAGGGCCAGCCCTACAACTACTACAACTACGAGGGACGGAACCCGCGGTACAACGAGTCGATGACGCCAGTGGACGCCTCCCGCGAGGTGTTCGAGCGGGTCTACGGCACCCAGCGGCCTCGATGAGCGAAGCTCCGGTCGTGGAGGTCGCAGCGGCGCCGCGAGCTCAGTAGGAGCGGGGCAGCCCCAGCACGTGCTCGGCGAGGTAGTTGAGCGCCATCTGCTGGGAGATGGGCGCGATCTTGTAGAGGCGCACCTCGCGCCAGAGCCGCTCCACGTGGAACTCCTTGGCGTAGCCGAAGCCGCCGAAGGTCTGGAGCGCCGCGTCGCAGGCGTCGAAGCCGGCCTCGGCGGCCATCAGCTTGGCCGCGTTCGCCTCCCGGCCGCACGGCCGGCCCTGGTCGAAGAGCCAGGCCGCCTTCATGCACATGAGCTCGGCGGCGTCGAGCTGGGCGGCGGCCTGCGCCAGCGGATGCGAGATCGCCTGGTTCTTGCCGATGGGGCGGTCGAAGACGATCCGCTCCTTCGCGTACTGGACGGCGCGCTCGAGCGCCGCGCGCCCGATGCCCACCGCCTCGATCCCCACGACGATGCGCTCCGGGTTCAGCGAGTCGATGAGATGGTAGAAGCCCTCGCCGACCGTCCCCACCACGTCCGCGTCCGGGACGGCCAGGTTCTCGATGACGACCTCGTTGGAGTCCACGGCCGCGCGGCCGAGCTTCTCGATCTCCCGCACGGCCATCGCCGTCCGGTCGAAGTCAGTGAAGAAGAGGGTCATGCCCTTGAGCGGCTTCGCCGGGTCGCGGTCGCCGGTGCGCGCCAGGAGGAGGATCTTGTTGGCGTGCTGGGCGTTGGTGGTCCACACCTTGCGGCCGTTGACGATCCAGCGGTCGCCCTTCTTCTCGGCGCGGGTCGTGATGCGTGAGGTGTCGGTCCCGGCATTGGGCTCGGTGACGCCGAATGCCATGACGGTGTCGCCGGTGCAGAGCTTCGGCAGCTCCTTCCGCTTCATCGTCTCCGTGCCGTACTTCACGACGGGCGCGGACGGGAACACGTAGAAGTGGATGGGCGAGGCGCCGGTGGTGCCGGCCCCCGAGGCGCAGATCTCGTGGAGCATGATGGCGGCCTCGATCACGCCCAGCCCGGTGCCGCCGTACGCCTCGGGGATCATCAGCCCGAGCCAGCCGCCGGCGGCGAACGCCTTGACGAACTCGGTCGGGTACTCGGCCCTCCGGTCCTTGTCCAGCCAGTAGTCGGGGGAGAAGCTCCGTGCCAGCGCCGCGACTTCCTTGCGGATCATCTCCTGCGGTTCCGTGAGCGCGAAATCCATGATGGGCCTCCCGGGCCGGTGGTGGTACCCGATCCTACCGCAAAGTGCCTGGCGCTGGCGAGGGGTTGCCGGGTGGGAGCTCCGTCCGGTATGCTCGGGCCGTGGAGACCACACCCGCGATCCAGGACTACCTCGGCGCCATCTACGACCTCACCGGAGGGGACAAGCCGGTGATCGGCGCCAGGCTCGCGCGCCACATGCACGTCTCCGCCCCGTCCATCACGGAGGCGCTCCGGCGCATGCAGCGCGAGGGCTACATCCGCCTCGGAGAGCGGAAGGAGATCCGCCTCACGGCCAAGGGGCGCGGCATCGCCGAGACCATGGCGCGCCGCCACCGGCTGCTGGAGCGCTGGCTCACCGACGTGCTGGGGCTGGACTGGGCGCGGGCCCACGACGAGGCGCATCGGCTGGAACACGCGCTGTCGCCCGTGGTGGAGGAACGGCTGGCCCAGCTCCTCGGCATGCCCAACACCTGCCCCCACGGCAACCCCATCCCGGGCATGCCGGTCCCCGAGAGCCATCACCCGGTGCCCCTGAGCCAGACGGCGGTGGGCCAGCGGCTCATCGTGGAACGGATCACGGAGGAGGCGGAGGCCGACCGCCAGCTCCTGCACTTCCTCTGGCACAGCGGGATCCGCCCCGGCGCCTGCCTCACGGTGAGTGAGGTCGCCCCGTACGCGGGCACCATCAGCGTGCTCATCGAGGACCGCACCATCACCATGGGGCTCGCCGCGTCCGGCAAGATCCGGGTGTTCGACCCCTCGGCGCCCCCTCCCCTCCGGCCAGCGCCGCGCGCTCGCGCGGCGCCCGGGGCGGCGCCGTAGATGGGCGTCCAGGCGCTGTACGCGCTGCAGAACGGCTTCATCGGCTTCGAGCGGAGCGGCCTCTTCTACGGTCAGCTCTCCGGCGAGCGGGTGCAGATCCCGGTCACCTGCTACCTGATCCGCACCTCGGATGCCACGATCCTCTTCGACACCGGGTTCTCGCCGCGCGCCATCCCCGGGCTTCTGCGCACGGACCCCCTCGCCCGCTTCGGCGATGAGGACCTGCTCGTGCACCGCCTCGATGCGCTGGGGCTCGAGCCCGGGAGCGTGGACCTGCTGGTCCTCTCGCACCTGCACTACGACCACGCCGGCGGCGCCGCGCTCTTCCCGACCTCCGAGCTCATCGTCCAGCAGGACGAGTACGGCTACGCCCATTACCCGGCCTCGTGCTGCGCGTCCTTCTACTACCGGAAGAACTTCGACCTGCCGGGCTACCGCTGGCGGTTGCTGGACGGCGACGCCGAGCTCCTGCCCGGGATCACGGCCCTCCGCAGCGACGGGCACACGCCGGGGCATCAGTCACTGCTGGTGGAGCTGCCGCAGACCGGCCCGGTGATCCTGGCGGGCGACTGCTGCTACTGGCAGGAGTCCATCGACCGCGAGACCCCGCCCGGTGTCGTCTGGGACCCCACCCGCGCCATGCACTCGATCAAGCGGCTCAAGACCATCGCCCGGCTGACGGGCGGCCGGATCTTCCCGAGCCACGATCCCGCCTTCTGGGCCACCGCGGTCAAATCTCCAGACGCCTACCGGTGATCGGAGGGTTGCGAGAGATCGCCCCCGCGGTTGACGGCGGCTGGGATCGGCGGAGATACGTCGAGCGGCGTCAAGGTCCGGCAGGCGTGGGCGTGGCGAAACCCGGGTGCCCACGCCAGGTGAACAGCAGCCCGGGTGCCCGCCCCGGATGACCCCGACTGACACACAGGGTGGAATGAAGCGAACCTGATGTTCCGGCGGGGGCGGGCGTGGCGAAGCCCGGGTGCCCGCCCGGCTGCCCGCGACTGACACACAGGGTGGAATGAAGCGAACCTGATATTCCGGCGGGGGCGGGCGTGGCGAAGCCCGGGTGCCCGCCCCGGATGACCCCGACTGACGCACACGGTGGAGTGAAGCGAACCTGATGTTCCGGCGGGGGCGGGCGTGGCGAAGCCCGGGTGCCCGCCCCAGGTGGAGGAG
>JACPIQ010000019.1:9628-13316 GCA_016188005.1 Candidatus Rokuibacteriota bacterium
GCCCGGGTGCCCGCCCCGGATGACCCCGACTGACGCACACGGTGGAGTGAAGCGAACCTGATATTCCGGCGGGGGCGGGCGTGGCGAAGCCCGGGTGCCCGCCCCGGATGAAGGAGATCCCCATGGGAGTCCTCGATGGCATCAAGGTCCTCGAGCTGGCACGCGTCCCGCCGGCGGAGCTGCCCGGGATGATGCTCGCCGACATGGGCGCGGAGGTGCTCAAGATCGACACCCCGCCAGCGACCGTGGAAGACGCCGAGGAGTCGCGCCGCGCCGCCTTCGCCTACGTGAACCGCAACAAGCGCTCCCTCGCCCTCAACCTGAAAGCGCCCGAGGGCCAGGCGGTCTTCACGCGGCTGGCCGCCTCGGCCGACGTCATCGTCGAGGGGTTCCGGCCAGGCGTGACGAAGCGGCTCGGCGCGGACTACGAGAGCATCCGCGCCCTCAACCCGCGCATCGTCTACTGCTCGCTCTCGGGCTTCGGCCAGCACGGGCCCTACCGCGACTACCCGGCCCACGACCTGAACTACCTGTCGCTGGCGGGGCTGCTCGGCCTCATCGGCGAGCCGGACCGGAAGCCGCAGATCCCGCTGAACATCGTCGCCGACTATGGCGGCGCGAGCATGCACGGGGCGCTGGGGATCATGCTCGCCCTCTTCGCCCGCGAGCGGACGGGGCGGGGCCAGCACGTGGACGTCTCCTATCTCGACACGACCATCGCGCTGCTCGCGGCCACCCCGAACATGCGCTTCTTCTTCAGCGACGGGCGGGCGCCCCGCCGGGGGGCGGGCTTCCTGGGCGGCTCCTACCCGTACTACGCCGTGTACGAGACCCGGGACGACAAGCTCCTGACCATCGGCTGCACCGAGCCCTGGCTCTGGGAGAACTTCTGCAAGGCCATCGGCCGCCCCGACTTCGTGCGCTTCGCGCGCCGGCCCGACCAGTTCGTGCGCGCCGCCAATGCCGAGGAGGTGCGGGCCCGCGAGGAGATCGAGGCCCTCATCCGCACGCGCACCCGCGACGAATGGTACGAGATCCTCGTCAAGGCGGACGTCTGCGTCGGGAAGGTCTACGATCCGGAGGAGATGGTACGCGACCCGCAGGTCCGGGCGCGGGACATGGTGGTGGAGATCGAGCACCCCGTCCACGGGACGGTCCGCGAGTTCGGCATGCCGATCAAGCTGTCGGAGACCCCGGGCACGGTGCGCGCGGCGGCGCCCCAGACGGGCGAGCACACCGATGCCGTGCTCCGCGAGCTCGGCATGAGCGACGGCGAGATCCGCGGGCTCAGGGACCGGAGGGTCGTGGCCTGAGCCGTCTCACCGGGGGCCCGGCCCGACCTGGTCCAGCGCTTCCCGCACCGCGCGCACCAGGTCATTGGGCGTGAAGGGCTTGCGGAGCAGGGCCAGCCCGGGATCGAGGGAGCCCTGGCGGCCCAGGATATCGTCCGAGTAGCCGGACATGTGCAGCACCCGCAGTCCCGGCCGCAGCGCCCTGAGCTTCTCGGCCAGCCGCAGCCCGTTCATCTGCGGCATGACGATGTCGGTGAGCAAGAGGTGGATGGGGCCGCCATGCTGCCGGGCGATGTCGAGGGCCACGGAGGGGCTGGGCGCCTCGAGGACGCTGTAGCCGCCCGCCTCGAGGATCTCGCGGCTCAGACTCCGGACCTCCTCCTCGTCCTCCACGAGCAGCACGATCTCCGAGCCCCTCCCGGCAGGGGCAGGCGAGCCCACTTCCGGGGCGACGGCCTCCTGGACGCGGGGCAGGTACACCCTGAAGGTCGTGCCGCGCCCGGGCTCGCTCTCGACGGCGATGTAGCCTTCGTGCTGCTTCGCGATGCCGTAGACCGTGGACAGGCCGAGCCCCGTCCCCCGGCCCGCCTCCTTGGTCGTGAAGAAGGGCTCGAAGATGCGCGCCCGGGTCGCCGCGTCCATCCCGACCCCTGTGTCGCTCACGGCGAGCACGACGTGAGGACCCAGCCGCGCCCCTGGATGCTCCCGGGCGAACGACTCGCCCAGCTCCGCCTGCGCAGTCTCGAGGACGAGCCGACCACCCCGTGGCATGGCGTCCCGCGCGTTCACCACCAGGTTCAGGATCACCTGCTCGAGCTGCCCGGGGTCGGCCTTGATGCGCGCACCCTCCGACCGCGGCGCGACGACCAGCTCGATGTCCTCGCCGATGAGCCGGCCGAGCATCGTGACCATGCCGGAGACCAGGGCGTCCGGATCGAGGACCTTCGGCTGGAGCACCTGCTTGCGGCTGAAAGCCAGCAGCTGCTGCACCAGCGCCGAGGCGCGGACCGCCGTCTTCTGGATGAGGTCGAGGTCGGCGCGGCGCTGGTCGTCGGATGGCAGGCCGCCCAGCAGGAGCTGGGCACGGCCGATGATGACGGTGAGGAGGTTGCCGAAGTCGTGGGCGATCCCGCCCGCCAGCCCCCCGATCGCCTCCATCTTCTGCGACTGGCGCAGCTGCGCCTCGAGCCGCCGGCGCTCGGTGATGTCGTGGATCACGACGTGATACCCCGGCTGGCTGCCGGCGTCGCCTCGCCACAGGGCACCTGACAGCAGGGAGTCGATCAGGGTTCCGTCCTTCCGGCGGAACCTCACCTCGAGGTCCCTGACGGCCCCGCTGCGCCCGATCTCCTCGAGGAACCTCGCGCGGTCCGCGGGATCGGCGTAGAGCTGCTTGACGCGGAGCCCTGCCACCTCGGCCGCGCTGTAGCCGAAGAGATCGAGGCCGGCCTGGTTGATCTCGAGGACCTCGCCCCCCGCCCCCACGATGCCGATCGCATCGCGGGACTCGGCGAAGACCGTCCGGTGCCTCTGCTCGGTCTCCCTCAACCGCTCCTCCGCCTGCGCCTGCTCCGCCACCCGGCCGATCTCGATGCCCGCATGGAGCAGCGCCTCCAGGAACGTCTCGTCCGGGGCATCCGCGCGCTGGTCCCACAGCGCGCCTGGTAGGGCCTGCACCGCCGCTGCTGTGCCGCACTCGTGGCTCATTCCTGATCTCCTCGGTCGAGGCTTTCGATGGCCCTCGTCGTGACGGCGTCGAGGCGCTCCAGGTCGAGAGGCTTGTGCGCGTAGTGAACGATCCCAACCCTGCGGGCCTCGACTTCGAGCGCCGGCCGCCGGTCGCTCGTCGTCACGACCATGGCCAGCTCCGGGTCCAGCGCCCTGAGACGCCGGGCCAGCTCCACTCCCGCCATGCCCCTGACGGTCAGGTCGATGATGGCCAGGCTTGGCTTCCTGAGGCTCGCCAGCCGCAAGGCCTCCTGGCCGGAGGTGGTGGCATGGGCCGGCAGCCCTTGCTCCTGGAAGCGGCGGGCCAGGGAGTCAGCGGCGGATTCGTCCCGGTCGACTACCAGGACCCAGTGAAGATGATCTCGCGGTGCCCCGGAGCGCTGAAGCATACCGACTCCAGCCTCTGCAGGTCTCTTGCCAGGAAAGAATTCGAGGAGAAGACTGAAGATTCAGGGGCTTGGAGAGAGCCTTACCCCCGGCGGCGATGCCAGCATGACACGAAGCCGTGCCACTCCCGGGAGCCCAGGGCTAGCGTGAGTTTACCCCGCAGCGTCCGCCGGCGCGCTTCAGCGTAACCTACTTCGCCTTTCCCGATCGACGGTTACCGGCCTCGCCTCGTTCGCCGGGATCGTAGCTACTAAACGAGTGTCTCGGCAGACGGCTTTCAA
>JACPIQ010000020.1 GCA_016188005.1 Candidatus Rokuibacteriota bacterium
GCCGTCGCGGTGGATCGCCTGCACGACCTCGAAGACCTGGTCGACCACCGCCGGGGCCAGGCCGAGCGAGGGTTCGTCGACCAAGAGCAGCCGCGGCCGGGCCATCAGCGCCCGCCCGATGGCCAGCATCTGCTGCTGCCCGCCCGAGAGGGAGCCGGCCAGCTGCCGGTGCCGTTCGCCGAGGATCGGGAAGATCGCGTAGACACGCTCGAGGCTCTCGCTCCGCGCGCGGCGCGCGGCCCGCCGGTAGCACCCGATCTCGAGATTCTCCTCCACGGTCATGCCGCCGAAGAGCCGCCGGCCCTCGGGAATGATCGCGACACCGCCCTGGCACACCTCCTGGGGGGTGGTGTGCGTGACGTCGACGCCATCGAGGCGCACACGGCCGCGCCGGATCGGCAGCAAGCGGGCGATCGCGTTGATCAGCGTCGTCTTGCCGGCGCCGTTGGGGCCGACCACGGCGACGAGCTCGCCGTCGCCGACCGTGAGCGAGATGTCCCACAGGGCGGGGGCGTCCCCGTATCCGACGTGCAGGCCTTCGGCCTCAAGCATAGGCCTTCCCGAGATAGGCGGCCACGACCTCCGGCTGCCGGATGACGTCGCGCGGCCGGCCCTCGGCGATCAGCTGGCCGTAGTTCAGCACCACCACCCGGTCGGTCAGGTCGACCACGGCCCGCATGATGTGCTCGATGAAGAGGATGGTGGCGCCCCGCCGGCGGATCTCCCGCACGAGCGCGAGCGCCTCGCCGATCTCCGCGGGCGTCAGGCCCGACAGGACCTCGTCCAGGAGGACGAGCCGGGGCCCCGAGGCCAGCGCGCGCGCGAGCTCGAGGAACTTGCGCTGATGCAGGTTCAGCTCCGTCGGCAGCGCCGAGGCGCGGTCGGCGAGCCCGACGAAGTCGAGCCAACGGCGGGCCTCCCGCTCGGCTTGGCCACCGTCGAGGGCCGCGCCGCCGAACATGCCGGCGAGGGTGACGTTATCGAGAACCGTCAGGCGCGGGAACGGCCGCGGGATCTGGTACGTGCGGGCCACGCCGAGCCCGGCGATGCGATGGCCGGCTTGGTGGGCGAGGTCCCTCCCGTCGAGGAGGATGCGGCCCGCGTCTGGACGGTAATAGCCGCTGATGACGTTGACGAGCGTCGACTTGCCGGAGCCGTTGGGCCCGACGAGGCCCAGGATCTCCCCCTCGCGGATCTCGAAGTCAACGCCGGCCAGCGCCTGGACGCCGTGGAAGGCCTTGCGCACGCCCTCGCAGCGCACCAGCGGGCGGGAGGCCGGCCCCCGCCCGGGGGGCGCGCTCCCGTCGGGGGCTGGCTGGGACAGGAGCCGGCTGGCGGCCGGGGCCGGCTCGCCGGCCGGCACCGCCGCGGGGGCCCGGCCGGGGCGGCGGCGGCCCACGAGCCCGAAGAGCCCCTGGGGCAGGAAGAGGATCACCGCGATGAGCGTGAGCCCGACCACGGCGCGCCCGACGACGGCCCACTCTCCCCCGACGAAGGCGTAGGTGAGGAGGGTCACGAACGTGGCCCCCACGGCCGGGCCCAGCCAGTGCCGGGCGCCGCCCAGCACGCACATGAGGACGACGTAGAGCGGCACCGTGATCGAGAAGGTCTCGGCCACGGTGACGTAGGTGACGAAGATCGCGTGGATGCCCCCGGCCACGCCGGCCAGGAAGCAGGAGAGACCGAGGGCGATGAGCTTGAAGCGGTAGGTGGGGACGCCCAGCACTTCAGCCACGTCCTCGTCGTCGGCGATGGCGAAGAGGCCCCGGCCGAGCCGGGCGCCCTGCACGATCCAGGCGGCGCCCACCGCGGCCAGCGCCACGGCCAGGCCCAGCACGTAGATCGTGGACGCCGCGCTGGCGAAGATCTTCGGGACCGCCACCGCGGCCAGGAACACCCCGGGGCCGCCGTCGATCCGCGTGTTGAGCACGATGGTGGCCAGCACGAAGGTGACCGCGAGCGTCAGCAGCGCGAACAGTTCTCCCCGGAGCCGTCGGACGCGGAACACCACCGCCCCGACCCCCAGGCCCAGGAGCGCCGCCACGCCCCCGGCGGCGGGCAAGGTCCACGCGAAGGGCATGCCGAAGCTGACGGCCAGCGTCGCCGCGGCGTACATGCCGGCGCCGAAGAACGCGCCGTGGCCGAACGAGAAGTAGCCCGAGAAGCCGCTGAGGATGGTCCATGAGGTGGCGAGCGCGATCCAGTGGAAGACCAGGTAGAGGAAGGACTCGACGAAGGCCGGCGGGCGGAGGGCCGGGACGAGCGCGAGGGCGAGTCCTGCCACGAGGAAGGCGGCGGCGCCGGCCGGTCGCGGCATGTCAGAGCCGATCGGGCCGGAGCACCAGGACAAGGATGAGCAGCGCGAAGGACACCAGCGGCGCCCAGGAAGGCTCCGCTACCGCCATGGTGACCGACTCGCTCAGCCCGATGCCGATGCCCGCCACCAGGGGGCCCAGCGGATTGCCGAGGCCGCCGAGGATGACGACGGCGAAGACCACGCCGATCCACGCATAGATCTGCGAGGGCGCCAGCGTGTAGACGAGCGCCACGAAGGTCCCCGCCACGCCGGCGTAGGCTGCCCCGACGCCCGAGAGCAGCAGCGCCAGCCGCCGGGGGGAGACGCCGAAGGCCGCGGCGATGTCCGGGTCCTCGACGCTCGCCCGCATGCCCTTGCCGACCCAGGTGAAGCGCAGCCATGCCCACGTCAGGAACGACAGCGCCGCGGCCGCGAGCAGCATGCAGAGCTCGGTCACCGGCACGAACAGCGGGCCGAGACGGAACGACATGGTCGCGTACGGGGACTCGAGGCGCCGGAAGTCGGCCGTCCACACCCACTGGATCACGCTCTCGATGACCACGGTGAGGCCGAAGGTGACCAGCAGCGACGCGAGCTCGTTGACGCGGAACGCGTCGAAGGCCCACTGCAGCGCCACCCCCAGCACGAAGAAGGCGGGCGCGATGAGCAGCACCGTCAGGAAGGGATTCATCCCGCCGGTCCCGGCGAGGTGGTAGGTGAGGTACGCGCCCAGGAACACCAGCGCGAAGTGCGCCAGGTTGATCAGGCGCAGGAGCCCCCAGGAGAGGCCGAGCCCGAGCCCCAGCAGGCCGTACAGCCCTCCGATGAAGAGCCCGGAGAGGAGCGACTGCCCGAGGAGCGTCAGGCTCGGCATGCCGCGGGGGCCCGGGCGGCGCCCCTCAGGGCACCAGGAGCCGGGCGCCCGGCGCCGCGAACTCCTTGGGCCAGACGATCAGCCACTTGCCGTTCTGGACCTGCTTCACCTTGGAGAGGTCGTCCCCGTAGTTGTTGGGGCCGTCGAACCGGAGCTTGCCGAGGATGGTGTCGACGCGGTTCTGCCTGAGCCACTTGGCGCGGGTCTTGTCGTCCAGGCTCTTGGTCGCCTCCACCGACGCCTGGATGAGCTGCCAGGCCGCGTAGGAGCCGCCCGCCTGGACGTCGGCCGACTGGTAGGGCAGGCCGGCCTTCGCGGCCCGCTCGCGGAAGAGCTTCACGAACTCGGCGGCCGTGGGATTCGAGGTGAGCGGCGGATGCTCCTCGAAGGCCGTGCTGGAGAGCGCGTACTTGCCCTCCGGGGCCAGCGCCAGCGGGCCCGGCGCCGGATAGAGGTAGAAGTGGCTCTTGGGCGTGTAGTCGAGCTTCTTCAGCGCCTCGAGGAGCCCGTTGCCCTCGAGCCCGATGGCCCCCATCCACATGAAGTCGGGGTTCGCGTCGCGGACGCGTGCCGCGATGGCGCCGAAGTCCCGGTTGCCGAACTCGAACTCGAGATAGAGCACCTCGCGGAGGCCGCGTTTCGCCGCCACCTCGCGGGCGCCCACGGACATGAAGTGCACCGAGGGGAACTTGCTCGTCACGATGGCGACCGTCTTCGGGGGCTTGGCGGAGGAGGCCAGCGCGTCGAAGAGCAGGTTGGGGAACGTCCGCGCCGGCTCCGGGCCGATGGGCCAGGTCGGGAAGTGCATCTCGTACTTCGCCAGGTGCGGGATGCCGAAGGAATGGTGCACGAGCATCTTCTCGTGGCGCTGGGCGACGGCCATGGCCGAGAGGATGCCGCCGGTCGCGTAGGGGCCGATGAGCACGTCGACCTTGTCGACGGTGATCAGCTTCTCGTAGAGCGTGCGCGTGAGGTCGGGCTTCGACTGGTCGTCGAACAGGACCCACTCGACCGGCCGGCCCAGGAGCCCGGTCTTCTTGTTGAGCTGCTCCACGTAGATCTCGCCGACGATCTTGTGCACGAGCGCGGTCGCCGCCAGCGGTCCGGTGAGGGCCAGCGTGCCGCCGACGCGGATCGGCTGCCCGGAGGGGGCGGCGCCTGCCGCGGCGACCAGGGCGAGGATGGTGAGACCGGCAAGTGCGCTGAGGAATCCACGGTGTCTGAGCGTCATGAACGTCCCTCCTGGATGCGATCCACGATGACCTCGGCCGTCAGTCCCACACGCCACCCCCGCTCCCACGACTTGACAGGCGCCCGCCGCGCTGCATATATGGGACGCCCGGCACCGCCGCGGCGGGGTGTCCGGGCCGCCGGGCACCCTACCGCCGCCGAGAGGAGCCGCCATGCATCACGTCGGCCGTCTGGCTCCCGCGGCCATGTCCACGCCCGACGCCTACCGCGGGCGGAGCACCGGCTTCCGTCGGCAGTCGCTGGTCGACGGGGTGGCGGGCTCGGTTCACATGGGCTTCGGGGCCTGCGAGCTCTCCCCCGGGGGGCACCAGAGCGGGCACGTGCACTCGCACGAGGAGGCCTTCTTCGTCCTCGAGGGCACGCCGCAGCTCGCCCTGGGCGGCGAGACCTTCGAGCTGGCGCCGCAGCAGTGCGGGCTGATC
Organism: Candidatus Rokuibacteriota bacterium; assembly: GCA_016188005.1. Taxonomy (NCBI): domain Bacteria; phylum Candidatus Rokuibacteriota; species Candidatus Rokuibacteriota bacterium. Next base: position 4,844 of record JACPIQ010000020.1, read on the forward strand.
CCTCTCGGCGTCCCTCACGCCTGGCGGAACCTCGGCGCGCGCGCGTGCCGCTGGCTCGACATGCAGGCGCCCCGTCCGCGGGACCCGCACACGGAGCCCCCCGACACCTTCTTCACGCCCGAGCCCGCCTTCGGCGACCGCCCTCGGCCGCTCGACATCCGCGACCCGCGCTGCCGGCACTTCTTCCGCCTCGACGAGGGGCAGATGGACGTGGACCGGCTGAAGCGGGGCAGCGCCGTCAGCGAGCCCACCGTCTCCGCCAGCATGGCGACGGCCCTCCTCGCCTACAGCGGCATCGCCGTCAAGATGCTCGTTGACCAGCGCCTGGAGGCGAATCTCCTGACGATGTTCATGGTCGAGTACCAGGCCGGCGGCGTCGCGCACCCCCACGACCATCCCTTCGAGGAGGCCTACTTCATGCTCGAGGGCGAGGTCGAGGGGGTCGCGGACGGCCGGTCCTACGTGCTGCGCCCCGGGGACGTCTTCTGGACCGGCGTCGGCTCGGTCCACGCCTTCTACAACCGGACCGATGCGAGGGTGCGCTGGCTCGAGACGCAGGCGCCGCAGCCGCCCCGCCAGCACTCGTACCGCTTCAACCGTGACTGGGACTACCTGGGTCAGCGGCTGCCGGCCGACTGACGCGCCGGCAGGGCCGGATCGCAGCCCTCCGGGGGGTCCCGCGCCCGACGCCCTCGCCGCCCGCCCGTGGATCCGCATGGAGTGTGATTGCCCGCCCGGCCGGCGTCAGACGCCGAGGTATCTCGCCCGCACGTCCTCGTCCTTGGCCAGCTCTTGCGGCGACGAGGAGTGAACGATCTTGCCGCGGCTCATGATGTGGACGTAGTCGGAGTAGAGCAGGGCGAATCGCAGCCGCTGCTCCACGAGCAGCATCGACATCCCCCTCTGCTGCAGCGTGCGGATGACGTGCCCGACCGTCTCGATGTAGAGCGGTGAGAGCCCCTCCGTCGGCTCGTCGAGCAGGAGAAGCGAGGGGTTGGTCATCAGGCTCCGCCCGATGGCCAGCATCTGCTGCTCGCCCCCCGACAGGCGTCCTGCCGGATGGCGCGCGCGCTCGCGGAGCGGCGGGAACAGCTCGTAGACCTTCTCGGCAGTCCACCCGTCCGGCTTCGGCCGGGCGCCGACCGCGAGCGTCTCGGCGACATCGAGCGACGGGAAGATCTGGCGCCCCTGCGCCACGATGCAGATGCCCAGCCGCGCGATGCGATACGGCCGGAGGCGCGTGATCTCCGCCTCGTCGAACAGGATCCGGCCGCGGCGCGCCGGCGTGAAGCCCATCACCGACCGGACGAGCGTGGTCTTGCCGGCGCCGTTCCGCCCGAGGATGCCGACGATCCCCGCGCGCGGGATCTCGAGCGACACGCCCTGGAGGATGTGGCTGTCGCCGTAGTAGGTGTGGAGGTCGTCGACCTTCAGCATGCCATGATCTCGCCCGCGCCGAAGTAGATCTCCTGCACGCGCGGATCCGTCCTCACCTCGGCGGGCGAGCCCTCGGCGAAGAAGCGGCCGAGGTGGAGCACGGTGATCCGGTCCACGATATCGAAGACGACGTCCATGTCATGCTCGATGAGGAGAATCGAGATCCCGCGGTCGAGCTTCTGGATCGCGCGCGTCATGAGCGCCGACTCCGCCGGCGAGAGTCCGGCAGTCGGCTCGTCGAGCAGGAGCACGCGCGGGTGCGCCAGGAGCGCCAGCGCCATCTCGATCTGCCGTTGCTCGCCGTGGGACAGGGTACGCACGATTCCGTCGCGCTTGTCGGCGAGACCGACCGTCTCGAGGACCTCGAGCGCGCGGGCGCGGGGCTCCCGGTAGGTCCAGAGCGGCCGGAGCATCGAGAACTTCGTCCGCTCGAGGCCGAGGGCCGCGAGAATGAGGTTGTCGAGCACGCTGAGCGTGGGGAAGAGGTTCGTGATCTGGAATGTGCGGCCGAGCCCGAGGTGCGTACGGCGGTGACACGGCATCGTGGTGATGTCGCGGCCGAAGAGCCGCACCCGTCCCGCCGTGAGCGGCATCTCGCCGCTGATCATCCGGAACAGCGTGGTCTTGCCGGCCCCGTTCGGGCCGATGATGGCCCGACGCTCGCCGGCGGCCAGCCGCAGGGAGACCTGGCTCACCGCCTCCAGGCCCCCGAACCGGCGCGTGACACCGTCGCATTCGATCGCCGGCGTGGCGAGGTCCTCGGCGTGAGGCATCACCGCGTCGCCCTGAGGAGGCCGAGCATCCCCCGCGGCGCCCACAGCGCGGTCACGACGTAGGCGGCGGCCAGGACCATCACCCAGCGCTCCGTGAACACGCTCACCATCTTCTCCAGGAAGGTGATCACGAAGGCGCCGATCAGGGGCCCGACGAGCGTGCCGGGTCCCCCGACGATCACCATCAGGACGAACTGCATCGAGTGTGCGAGGTCCACGGTGTTCGGGCCGACGAAGCCGTTGTAGTAGGCGTAGAGGCTGCCGGCGACGCCGGCGAACGCGCCGGCGATCACCAGCGCGAGGTACTTGTGGAGATAGACGTTGTAGCCGAGCACGCGCATCCGGCTCTCGCTGTCCCGGATGCCCACCAGCGTCTTGCCGAAGGGCGACCAGATGAGGAGCAGGTAGAGGGCGAGGCAGATGGCGAAGAGGGCCAGCACCGCGTAGTAGAACGGCAGCGTGCCCGCCGCGAGGCCGATGCCGGGCACGCGAGGCCGCGGCACGCCGACGATCCCGGTGTCGCCGCCGGTCAGCGAGACCCAGCGGTACGCGAGCCCCCACGCGCACAGCGCGACGGCGAGCGTGATCATCATGAAGTAGATGCCGGTCGCGCGAAGCACCAGGATGGCGAGTCCCCCCGAGACCGCGGCCGCGAGCGCGATGCTGGCGACGAGGGCGACGGCGAAGGACGCCTGGTGGTAGGTGACGAGGATCGCCGTGGTGTATGCGCCGACTGCGAAGAAGGCGGAGTGGCCGAGGGAGGGGAGCCCCGTGAAGCCCAGGAGCAGATCCAGGCTCGCCGCCGCGATGGCGTAGATGAGGCCCTCGGTCATGAGGATCACGACGTAGCTCGGCAGGACGGGCGGGAGCACGGCGATGCCCGCGAGCACGATCCCGAGCCCGGCCACGAGACGCATCGGCGCGCCGGTCGCCGCGACGTCCATCACGCCCTCCCGAAGAGCCCCGTCGGCCGGAAGGCGAGCACGATGCCCATGGGCGCGAACAGCGTGAAGTACGAGATCTCCGGGAACAGCGCCTTCCCGAAGTTGTCGAGGAGCCCGAGGACGAGGGCTGCGGCGAGGGCGCCGCCGAGGCTGCCCATGCCGCCCACGATCACCACCACGAACGCGTACGGCAGGATCTCGAAGTCGAGCCCGGGATAGATGCCCATGAACGCCGAGCCCACCACGCCGGCGAACCCGGCCAGCAGCGCCCCGAGGGCGAAGACGGCCATTCTCAAGATTGGCACGTTGATGCCGAGGGCCTCGGTCATCTCGGCATTGTCGACGGCAGCGCGGACCATCGCGCCGGCACGCGTCCGCTCCTGGAACCACCAGAGCACCGCGAAGAGGACGCCCGCGGAGCCGATCATGAAGAGCCGGAGGATCGGGAAGGTGAAGCCGGCGACCTTCACGCTCTGGGAGAAGTACGCCGGCCCACGGAGGTTGAAGGGGTCGCCACCCCAGACGAGCAGGCAGGCGTCCTGGACGAACAGTGCGATGCCCATGGTCAGCAGCATCTGCCGGAGGTCATCGCCCTCGACGGCACGCAGGAAGACGCGCTCGAGGACCGCTCCGCCGAGCGCGACGACCAGTGCCGACGCGAGCAGGGCCACGTAGAAGTTGCCGGTGGCGGCGACGAGCGCGACGCCGAGATACCCTCCCACGAGATAGAACGAGCCGTGCGCGATGTTGACGACCTTCATCACGCCGAAGATCAGGGTGAGGCCGCCGCCGAGGAGGAACAGCAGCGCGGCGTAGGAGACCCCGTTGAACGCCTGGTTGACCCAGAACTCCATGGCCCTAGCCGGCGGCGGGGGTGCCGGCCCGCGGCCTCACCCGCCCGTCTCGCTCAACGCTCCTCACCCGGGATCCTGGCGCGGCCCGGGCTCAACAATGCTTGCAGGGCGGGTTGTCGCGGCTGTAGATCGGCTGCTTGAGGTACTCCTCCGGGTTGTACTTCCAGAACTGGGAGACCGCAGGGTAGGTGTCGATGACGGTGTTCTGGTAGAGGCTCCCGACCTTGTCGACGCGGCGGATGTAGATGTTCTGGATGATGTGCCCGTACTTGTCGACCTTGATCGGTCCCCGCGGCGAGCTCTTGATCTCGGTGGCCCGGAGCGTCTTGAAGAACTTCTCCTTGTTCTCCACGTCGCCGCCGACCTGCCGGATCGCCTCGGCGATCCACATGGCCGCCCCGTAGTTGATCGCGCCGGAGAACCCCACGTAGTCCTTCTTGGTCACCTGCTTGATCCGCTGGACGAACCGCTTGTTCTCGGGCGTGTCGAGCGCCTGGCTCCACGGGAGGAACGTCAGCACGCCGAGGGCGGTGTCGCCGAGCGCGGGCAGCAGCGTCTCGTCGGTCGCCGTGCCGGCCGCGAGGACCTTCTTCTTGTCCAGGACGCCGGCCTTCCGGAGCTCGCCGATCAACCGGATCGAGGCGGCGCCGGTCACGACGTCCAGGATGCCGTCGGCCTCGGGCTTGAGGCTCGCGACGTAGGGGCCGAAGTCGGTGGTGATGACGGGCGTCCAGATCTTCTGGATGACCTGGCCGCCGAGCTCCTCGAACACGCGCTGGAAGCCACCGGTCACCTCGTGGCCCCAGCCGTAGTCCATGGCGACCACGGCCACCTTCCGCCAGCCCAGCTTCCTGTAGGCGTAGTCGCCGGCCACGTGGCCGTGCTCTCCACCCGTGAGACTCACGCGGGCGAGGTACTTGGAGGCCTTGCGCTGGGTCAGGTCATCGGAGGCGGCGACCGTGATCACGAGCGGGACCTCCGCTTCCTGGACGACGGGCGCCACCGCGTACGCCGCGGCCGCCATGAGGAGGCCCCCCATCAGGTGGACCTTGTCGTGCTGGATGAGCTTGCGGGCCTTGGTCACCGCGTTGGCCGGCGTGGCGCCCTCGTCCTCCTCGATCAGCTCGATCTTCCGCCCGGCGATCGTGTAGTCGATCTCGCTCAGGTAGAGCTTGAAGCCGTTGAGCATGTCGATGCCGAACTGGGCGAAGTTGCCGGTCTTCGGCACGATGAAGCCGATCTTGATCGGCGGCTTGTCGGCCGCGGGAGCGGCGGGGGCGAGAACCGCCGCCGCGAAGAGCGCCACCAGAGCGAGCACCAGGTGCTTTTTCATGTTCGCCTCCTCACTGGGCCTGCCGGAACGCCGCGACGGCCTCGGCGAGCCGGTCCACCTGCTCGGGATCCCGGGTCACGGGCACGATCAGGAGGGTGTCGATGTCGAGGGCCGCGTACTCCCTGATGCGGGCGACGGCCTCGGGGACCCCGCCGACGATCGAGCCCGCGGGGGGGTCGAAGATCAGCCGCCCGTAGTACGCCTGGATGTAATCCGCCATGGTGCGGGTCGCGCGATCGCGGTCGGAGTCGAAATGCCCGTACATCCCGGCGGCGATGGGGAAGGTCTTGGGGTCGCGGCCGGCCTCGGCCGCCAGCTTCCGGACCAGCGGCACGGCCTCGCGCGCGTAGGCGGGTCCGCGGCCGCCGACGAGGAAGCCGTCGCCGAGGCGCACGGCGCGCCGCACCGCGGCCTCGGCGAACCCCCCGAGCCACAGCGGGGGCACCCGGCTGCCCGGCAGCGCCACCGGGCCGACCTGGATCTGGAACACCGAGCCCTGGTGCGCGATGGGGTGGCCGGCGGCGGCCTGCCGGACGATGGCCACGGTCTCCTCGAACCGCCGGGCGCGGGTCTTCATCGACACGCCGGCTGCCTGGAAGTCCGGCTCGCGCGCGCCCAGCGCCATGCCGAGGATGAACCGGCCCTCGCTCAGCCGCTGCAGCGTGGCGACCTCCTTGGCCAGCAGCACGGGGTTCCACAGGTTGGCCAGGAGAATCGAGGTGCCGAGCGTGACGCGCTCGGTGACGGCCGCCGCCGCCGCCAGCGCCGGCAGCGGCGCCAGGCTCTCGTAGACGAGCCGGTCCAGCGACCAGATGGAGTCGAGCCCATGACGCTCGACGCGCTCGGCGAAGCCAAGCACGTCTCGTCGCGTCACGCCTGCGGCCTGCGCGGGCAGCGCCATCCCGATCTTCATCGCATGCTCTCCCTGTGGCTCAGCGTCCGTTGCGCGGCCCGGGCTCCAGCTCGCGCGTGGTGGCCAGGGGCCCGGTCCCCGTCCAGTAGGGCGCGCCGGCCACGAGCAGGGTCTCGGCCGGGAAGCGCGTGATGAGCTCGTGGCCCGTCTCGGTCACGACGACCTCCTCCTCGATGCGGGCCGCCGACCAGCCGTCGGTGGAGGGCCAGTACGTCTCGAGGGCCATCACCATGCCGGCCTCGATGGTCACGGGGTGGTCGAGGGAGACCAGGCGGCTGACCACCGGCTGCTCCCACCCGTTGAGCCCCACGCCGTGGCCGAACTGGAGCCCGAAGCAGGACTCCTCGTTGGGGAAGCCGAACTCCTGGGCGCGCGGCCAGATGCTGGCGATGTCAGCGGTGGTGATGCCCGGCTTGATCATGGCGATGGCCCGGTCCAGGTCCTCGCGGCAGCGCTTGTAGGCGTCGCCCATGGCCGGGGAGGCGCTGCCGACGGCGAAGGTGCGGTAGTAGCACGTCCGGTAGCCCGTGAAGGAGTGGCAGATGTCGAAGTAGGC
>JACPIQ010000021.1 GCA_016188005.1 Candidatus Rokuibacteriota bacterium
CGTGGTGGCGCTGGCGCTGGTCGGCGTTCTGCTGGCCCGGCGACCGGAGATCGGAGGGAAGCGCTCGCCGACTCGCCCCGCGCGGCTGGTCACGCTGGGAGCGGTGACGGCGATCGCGACCGTGGTCTTCGGCGCCGGCGTCTTCGCGTCGTACTCGTCCCAGGGGAGCTCGGCCTTTCAGGAGGGGCTGGCTCGGCATCTGGCGCAGGGCGGCGCTATCTTCTACGGCGCCTACTGGTGACCCGCCTGCACCGAGCAAAAGGCCCGGTTCGGGCCTGCCGCGAGCCTCCTGCCCTACGTGGAGTGCGATCCGAAGGGATTCAACCCGCGCCCAGACCTGTGCTCCCGCGTCGGGGTCAAGGCCTATCCGACCTGGGTGATAGGCAGCGACCGGTTCGAGGGCGTGGCATCGCTGGACAGGCTGGCCGAGGTGTCGAGGTACACGGGGCCGCGACAGTAGAAGGGCGCCAACGTGACCTGCCGCCCTCCGGGGCGGCGGGGTCACTGGGGCGCCTCCGCCCCGCTTGAGACGGTAGCACCACAGCCACGGGCGGCTCGACGCCCGGCGCGCGCGTCCGCCCGCTCGACGAGTTCTTTCTCCGCGGCAGGTTACCCCTCGCGTCTGCATGGCAAACCGTTTGCTCGCGTTGCCCCCCGGGGTTCCCGGGGCGAGCGTCGCTCTGACGGCTCCGGACACGGGAGGCAGCGGATGGCGAGTGGCGGGAGGCTTCCAGAGGCGGCGCTGCTCGAGTCTGTCGACGCCGTCTATCGACTCGACCGCGAGGGCTCGGCGACCATCGCGCGGCTCGCGAAGCGGCTGCATCTCGAGGAGGAGGCCGCGAAGAGCCGGGTGGTCGATCTCGAAGACAGAGGGCTCGTGAGCGCCGAGGGGCCGGACCGGCTCGTGCTCACGAAGGAGGGCGAGAGGGTTGCCCTCGGGCTGGTCCGGCGGCACCGGCTCCTGGAGCGCTTCCTCACCGATACCCTGGGCCTGCCGTGGCACCGGGTGCACGAGGAGGCCACGCGGCTCACTCCGGTGCTCGCCGACGACATCGCGGATGCCCTTGCCAGGCATCTCGGTGCTCCCGCGACCTGTCCCCACGGCAACCCCATCCCCTCCGCGGATGGAACGCCGGGTCGCGACGAGGGGACGCCGCTTCACCGCCTCCGCGCCGGCCAGAGCGGGACCATCCTCCGGATCGAGCGTGAGGAGCCCGAGGTCCTCAAGTACCTCGCCGCGCTCGGCCTCTTGCCCCAGACCAGCATCGAGGTCGAGGAGGTCGCGCCCTTCGGCGGCCCCATTCTGGTCAGGAGCGCCGGCTCCCGCTACGCGCTGGGCCGGAAGGTCGCCGCGCGCATCCTGGTGAGGCCCGCGTGAGCCTGGCGACCGGCTGTCACGCCACGATCGACCGCTGGCGCGCGGACGTCACGGTCCGCCTCGCTCTCGCCGGCAACCCCAATGTCGGCAAGTCGAGCCTCTTCAACTGGCTCACGGGGATGGGCGTGGCGACGGCGAACTATCCCGGTAAGACGGTGGAGGTCGCGCTGGCCACGACGCAGTTCAAGGGGCAGGAGGTCGGGATCATGGACCTGCCCGGGACCTACGCGCTCGGGTCCACCTCCGAGGATCAATGGGTCGCGCGCCAGGCGCTCCTGGACGCCAGGCCCGATGCCGTCGTGGCGGTGGTGGACGCGACGAGGCTCGAGCGGAACCTCTACCTGCCGCTTCAGCTCCTCGACATGGGGATGCCGCTGGTCATCGCGCTGAACCTCGTGGACGAGGCGTGGCGGGACGGTGTGCGCATCGACCATGGCCGGCTGAGCCGGCTCCTGGGCGTGCCGGTGGTGCCGACCGTGGCGGTGCGGGGCCAGGGGCTCGACCGGCTCATGGAGGTCGCGCTCGGCGAGGCCGGGAAGGGCGCCGGCGTCTCCATGCCGCGCTACGGGCTGGATGTGGAGGAGGCCGTCGCGAGCCTCGCGGATCTCCTGGTCAAGTCCGGGGCCCCGCTCCCGTGGGATCTGCCGGCTCGCGCCGTGGCCATCCTCCTGCTGGAGGACGACGAGGGAGCGCTCGGATGGGCGGAAGCGGCTCCCGGCGGCGACGAGATCGTGACGCACGCTCGGGCCGCCTCCGCCGAGATCGCCGGGCGCCACGACGAGCCCACGCCCATCCGCATCGCAAGGGAGCGCCACGGCCTCGCGGGGGACATCGCCGCGCGGGTGAAGTCCCAGGTGAGGGCCCCGTCCCGCGGTCAGGACCGCTTCTGGCGCTGGACGACGGCGCCGGCCACGGGCTTCCCCCTCCTCGGGCTGGTGCTCGTCGCGCTCTTCGCCGGGCTCTTCTACGTGGGCGACGCGCTCTCGATCCTGCTCACCGGGAGCTGGGAGGCGTACATCTCGCCGTGGATCCGTCTCGGCGTGCGGGGCGTCCTGGGCGAGGGGGTCACAGGCCGGAGCCTCCTCTGGGGCGTGGACGCAGGGGTCAACGCCGCGCTGGCGGTGGGGATCCCGTACATCCTGGTCTTCTACCTCATGCTCTCGGTGCTGGAGGACACGGGGTATCTCAACGCGGTGGCCTTCCTCACCGATCCGTTCATGCATCGGCTGGGGCTGCACGGGCGGGCGGTGATCCCGCTGGTGGCGGGCGCCGGGTGCAACGTGCCGGCCATCATGGCGACGCGCGTGCTCGCCACGGCGCGGGAGCGCATCCTCGCGAGCACGCTGGTCTGTCTCGTGCCCTGCAGCGCCAGGACGGCGGTGATCGCCGGCGCCGTCTCGAAGTACGTGGGCTGGGAGGCCGCCGTGGCCGTGTATCTCATCGTCGCCGCGCTGGGCTGGGGAGCGGGCTGGGGGCTCAACCGGCTCCTCCCCGGCCGCTCGACCGGTCTGGTCATGGAGATGTTCCCGTTCCGGACTCCACGGCTTCGCACCATGCTCAAGCGCACCTGGCACCGCTTCGCGGGCTTCGTCCGGGTGGCGATGCCCGTCGTCCTCGCCGGCAGCCTCGCGCTGGGGATCATCTACGAGACGGGGCTCGTCTGGGCCTTCACGGCGCCGCTCGCGCCCATCGTCGAGGGGTGGCTGGGGCTTCCGGCGGTGGCCGGGCTCACGCTGATCTTCGCGGTGCTCAGGAAGGAGCTGGCGCTGCAGCTCCTCATCACCCTGGCCGTGGCCCGCTACGGGGCCTCCGCCGGCGAGATCACGGCCTTCATGGACCGGGGCCAGATCTTCACCTATGCACTCGTGAACACGCTCTACATCCCGTGCATCGCCACCGTCGCCGTGCTCGCGAGGGAGATCGGGTGGAAGCGGGGCCTCGCCGTCTCCGGCTTCACGATCGCGCTCGCGCTCTTGGCCGGCGGGGTGGCGCGTCGGGTGATCGCCTTCTGACCGTCGGCCGGTCAGCGGGTCCGTTCCGCCACTTGGAGGAAGGCGACGAGATGGGCCATCTCTTCGGGGCGGAGCCTGGGCCAGGCCAGCTGTCGGCGCTCGGCACGCTCCGCCATGATGAAGCCGTGGTTCCACAGCCCCGCGATGACGGCAACGGGGCAAGTGAAGGCCAAGTGAAAGAATTCTCTTGACAGCTTTCCAGGCGGCGAAGTACCCTCCCGCCGCGAGGATGAACTCGCGCCGGGGTGTGTCGGTCGCATACCCGCTTCTCCGGGGACGTGCCGAGGCTTGCGGGGCGGAAGAGCGGCAGTTCTCGGTTCGTGAGCGCAGTCCGAGTGGGTACGCTGTCGGCGTTGCGAGAGGAGAAACCGCATGCGTCGCCTGATCAGGGTCCTCGGCGGTGTCGGAGTCCTGCCACTCCTGCTCCTCTTGACCTTGTTGTCGTCCTCTCATGCCCAGCAGCCTCCCCCCGGGTCCGCCGCGGCAAAACCCGCCGATGGCTATGTCGGCTCTGATGCCTGCCGGGCCTGCCACGAGGAGGTGGACCAGAAGTTCGCCGCGACGAAGATGGGACGCCTCATGCTGAAGCAGCCGCGAACCGCGGTTGAGCGCCTTGGCTGCGAGGGCTGCCACGGCCCGGGGAAGGCCCATGTCGAGGCGGGCGGAGGAAAGGGCGCCGGGGGTCTCATCTCGTTCAGCAGGAAGGATCCCACTCCCGTCGAGCAGCGGAATGCGGTCTGTCTGCAGTGCCACCAGAAGGGCGACCGGCTCTTCTGGCAGGGGAGCGCCCACGAGGCGCGGAACGTCGCCTGCACGAACTGCCACACGGTCATGACCCAGCACTCGCCGAAGGCGCAGCTCGCCAAGGAAACCGTGATCGACACCTGCGGGACCTGCCACCTCCAGACGCGCGCGCAGGTGATGTGCTCCTCGCACATGCCGCTGCGCGAGGGCAAGATGACCTGCACCTCCTGCCACAACCCGCATGGCACCGTCACGCAGACGCTCCTCCGGGAGAATTCGGCCAACGAGACCTGCTACACCTGCCATGCCGAGAAGCGGGGTCCGTTCCTCTGGCCGCATCCGCCGGTCTCGGAGTCGTGCGCGAACTGCCACGAGCCGCACGGGTCGAACCACGAGAAGATGCTCAAGGTCGCCAAGCCTCGGCTCTGCCAGCAATGCCACGTGGAGTCGCGCCACCCGACGAGCCCCTATGGCCGGGACCCCGGCTCGCCCAGGCAGACGCTGGGCCGGGCCTGCGTGAACTGCCATTCCGTCATCCATGGCTCGAACCATCCCTCGGGCTCTGCTTTCGAGCGATAGGGGGTCGACATGAGACCACACGCGATGGTAGGGCCGCTCGTCGCAGGACTCGTAGCGTTGACGCTGGCGACTCCCGCCGGCGCCCAGGTGCCCGCCGGGGGGTTCAGCTTCGAGGGCGAGATCGAGCTGGGGGGGCGCTTCTTCATCGACGAGCCCTCCGCGAGCCGGAAGGCCAAGCTGGAGGAGTACAGGGACCTGACGCCGGGGATGCTCCTCGAGCGACTGGACCTGCGGCTCTTCCGGCCTGACGAGAGCTACTCGCTCGAGTTCGGCGGCTCCAAGTGGGGCTATGACGACCAGGAGTTCTCCCTCCGCGCCGGGCGAATCGGTCGCTGGGAGTTCGGCTTCGACTGGGACCAGACGCCCCATATCTTCGCCACCAACGCCCGGATGCTGGCGACGGAGACGGCGCGCGGCGTCTACGTCCTCCCCGCGCGCGCGAGCGCCGCGGCGCTCTCGGCCGCCGAGAAGGCCAAGCACAACAGCGCCCCGGAGCTTGACGAGATCGGTGTCCGCTGGGACACGGCCAAGCTCTTCTTCTCGCTGACGCCGATACCCGCTCTCGAGCTGCGGGCGGAGTACAAGCGGATCAACAAGGAGGGCAACCGTCCCATCGGCATGGTGTTCGGATCACCCGGCAACGACTTCACGGAGTCGCTGGAGCCCATCGAGCAGACGATCAACGAGCTGAGGCTCAAGGCGAGCTACGCCACGGAGCGGTGGCAGCTCCAGTTCCAGTACCTCCTCTCGATCTTCGAGAACTCGGTCAAGAGCCTCACGGCGGACAACCCGCTTCAGGCCGGGGACGGGGCCTTCGCGGTCGGCACCCTCACGAGCATTCCCGGCTCCGGCACTCTCTCGCTGCCGCCGGACAACATGGCCCATA
>JACPIQ010000022.1 GCA_016188005.1 Candidatus Rokuibacteriota bacterium
ACGCAGGTCGGGATATCGACGACGACGAGGTCCCCGGCCGCCATGATCCGGCGCGAGGCCCCGGCCGGCACGGCGGCGCTCAGTCCGGTGCCGGTGATGGTGTAGACCGCGCCGCTGGTCCGGCGCAGATTGGGGCCCGAGGCCAGCGGCTCCCGGCCCATCACGAAGTCCGGCATGCGCATGAAGAACATGCCGTCGTGGCCGGCCAGCCGGTGGGCGTTCTCGACGCGGGCGGCCAGTTCCAGCTCGCTCATGCCGGGCCTGAGGTAGGAGACCAGGGCGAGGTGGCCGGCGTGGACGGCGTCGCAGGCCTTGCGGATGCGGTCGATTTCCTCGGCGCACTTGATGGAGCGCCGGGCCAGCACGTCGGGCGAGATGTCCACCAGTTCGCGGTCGCCCAGGGCCCGGGCCAGAGCCCGGGACTGGGTGACCGTCAGCATGTCCAGTTCGGTGCCGACCTTCTCGCCGGCGCCCCGGCCGAGAAACATACGGGCACCGATGGTCTTGAGGTTGCCCTCGGCGACGATGCGCTCGGCGGCCAGGCCGGATTCCCGTCGCGCGAAATCGTGGCCCCGGAGCACGAACAGGACATAGTCGTCGGGCCGCACCACCAGATAGGACGGCTGGGCGGTCCCGGTGTAATAGTAGACGTCGCGCGAATAGAACAGCACCGCCCCGGCCAGGCGCCGCTGGCGGATGGTCTCCTGGAGATCGCCGATCCGCTTCGCGAAATCCATGTGCGCCCCGCTCACCGCCCGCTCACGACGGGATCGGCTTGCCGGTGATGTAGACGGTGCCGGTGAAATGGGCGACGCCGGCCGCATGGTCAGGCTGAAGGCCCTGCCTGCGCTTTCGGTCCCGCGCGAGTTGGGCGGCGGCCCCCCTGGCGAACCCCGCTCTCCCGTTGCCACCCGGCGGGTGAGGGAGGGCGCCACACCTCCGGCTCTCGATCGCCCTCTGGCGCCACGGATACTGCTCCGGCCGGGATGCCGAGTCAAGGACCGGCCGTGAGGGCGCTCGCCCTCGACGTCGTTCAGCGGGAGGAGCGGACGCGCTCGCCGCGGACGCAGTCCACGAGGACGAACTCGCCGAGGCGAGCCGGGGCGGGGAGGATAATAGTGCGCTTGCACTATCCGCATCCGCCCCAGTAACCCTGGCTGAAGACGGCCCTCGTCCAAGGCCCGTGGGCCGCCGCCCGCGAGAAGGACAGCCACCTCCGCGCACGATTCATCCGCCTCAAGAGTCGCCGGGGCCCGAAGAAGGCCATCATCGCCGTCGCCGCGTCGATGCTCACCGCCCCCTACTACATGCTCAGAGACGGCGTCGATTACCGGGATCTTGGCGCCGACCATTTCGAGCGCCGACCGCACTCAGGCCTCGAAGTGCGGTCCGATGAGCCTTCATGGTGGCAGCCCGGGGGCGGCTCAGTTCGCTGGCTGTTCTCCCATCAGCGCGCCGACGTAGCTCCCGACATGGGCCACGAAGGCCTCGGCCTCCTCGAGGGCCCGCCGAGCGGTGGCCTCGTCGACGAACGACAGGGCGTCGTAGTCGCTTGCCTCCCGGTCGTCCTTGAGGTTGGCAAGGAGCTTGCCCCAGCGCCTGTCGAGCTTCCCCGTCTTGACGAGCAGGAGCCCGAAGAGCAGGACCACACCCCGATGCGTCTCTCCTCGCTGCCCCTCGGTCAGAAGAGCCGCCTGCGCTGCATGGTACGCTGCGTAGTAGGCGCGCGACACGGCGTCCTCCCAGTCACCCTTCGCGAAGAGATCGCGCGCCACACGCGCCTTGTCTCGCGCCTTGGCCAGGTAGCCGCGCATGAGCTCGCGCTGCGCTCTATCCAACGGCCACGCCTTCCTCAGCGATGCGTTGCATGAAGGGGGTGCCAAGCGCGCGCAAGCGCTCGTACTCGCGCTCCTCGAGCACCTTGAGCGACACGACCCGGCCGTGCGCCAGCAGGACGTCCATCACGGCATCGTACAGGACCTCGTTCAGGGCGGAGTCCCTCCCGGACACCACGACCAGGAGATCGTAATCGGAGTCGGTCCGATGGTCCCGCCTGGCGCGCGAGCCGAACAGGATCAGCCGCAGGATGCGGGAGCGGACCGGGGCGATGGCCTGAAGGAAGTCGGCAAGGACGGCATCGTGGCCCGAAGTCGCGCGCATGGTCGTCAAATCCACAGGGTTACGGCCCACTATAGCCGGCGAGTCAGAGCGTGTCAATTCCGGTACGGCGCCGTGCCCCGCCGTCTCCCGGGGAGAGTGGGAGAGGCGCGCCGGGGGTGTCGTTCAGCGGGAGGAGCGGACGCGCTTGCCGCGGACGTAGTCCACCAGGACGAACTCGCCGAGGCGCTCCGGCGTCACGAAGAAGGCGCGCCCCCGGTTGAGGCGAGCCATCTGCTCGACGAAGGCGGCCAGCATGTCGCTTTCGTCCAGCATGAAGGTGTTGATCGTGATTCCCTCGCGCGTGCAGCGCTGTACCTCCTCCAGCGTGGCCTGGAGGGTCCGGCGCGTGGGGGGGTAGGAGAACTGGGCCTCGCCGTCCTCCATGTGCGCGGTGGGCTCCCCGTCGGTGACCATGAGGATCTGCTTGTTGGCGCCGCGGTCGCGGCCCAGGAGCTGGCGCGCCACCTCGAGCCCGTGGTGGATGTTGGTGCCGATGCTCCACTCGCTCCACGCCAGCCCCGGCAGCTCCTCCACCTTGAACTCGCGGGCGTAGAGCGAGAAGCCCACGACGTGGAGGCGATCGCGCGGGAACTGCGCCCGGATCAGCGCGCTCAGCGCCAGCGCCACCTTCTTCGCCGGCAAGAAGGAGCCGCTGTTGAGCATGGAGCGGCTCATGTCGAGCATCACCACCGTGGCCGCGCGCGTGGAGGCCTCGGTGCGGGAGACCTGGAAGTCGCCGGGCTCGAGCCGCACCGGCAACCCGGGGCCGCCCCGCTCGACGGCCCGCATCACCGTGGCCTCCAGGTCCAGCAGGAAGGGGTCGCCGAACTCGTAGGGCTTGCTCTCGTCGGTGCGGTCGCCGCCGGCGCCGCGGCGGTCGAGGGCGTGGCGGCCGAAGCGGTCGCGCTGGAGCCGGGCGAAGACCTCGCGGAGCGCGGTCTCCCCGATCTTGCGGATGGCCCGGGCGGTGAGCGTGAGCCGGTTGCCCTGGCGCTCGAGGTAGCCCGCCTCCTCGAGCTTTCGCGCCAGGTCGCGAAGCTGCTGGAGGTCGCGGGCCGCCTCCTCTCCCAGGAGGCGCTCCACCTGCTTCGGGTCGATCTGCTGGAGGTCGCCCGGGGCCTGCGCCTGACGGAGCTGGCGCTCGAGGCGCTCCATCTCGGACAGCTCCTCCATGAGCCCCATGGCCTCCCGGAGCGTCACGTTCTCCTCGCCCCTGAAGTCCCAGCGCCGGGACAGCTCGTCCATGGGCAAGAGCGCGCCCAGATGCATGGCGAGCTGGCGCAGCTCGGCCTCGAGCCGCTCGTCCTGCATGAAGAGCCCGCGCATCATCTCCTCGATCTGGGCGCGCTGCCCTGGAGACATGCTCTCCACGAGCGACTGCATCTGGGCGCTCTGCCGGGCGATCTGCTCGAGGACGTCGTCGAGGCTCTCGGCGCCGGGGAAGTGCTGGCCCCACTTCTGCTTGAAGGCGTCGAAGTCGGGCTCCTCCCCGTCCATGCGCTGGCGGAGCAGGCGGTTGAGGTCGCGGAGCATCTCGCGCGTGCGCGCCAGGTCTTGCGGCGTGAGGCCCTCGAGCCCCTGCTTCATCCCCTTGAGGAAGGGCTGGAGCATCTGCTCCTGGAGCGAACGGAGGAGCTCCTGGAAGAGCCTTGCCGCCTCGGGATCGGCGAAGTCGTGGGCCTGGAGGCCCTTGATGCGCCCGGCGGCATCCGGGGGCAGGCGGTCGAGGCTCTCCAGTCTCCGGTCGCGCTCGGGGCCCTCCGGGAGCCGCGCCGGAATGCCCGCGCGCTCCTTCCCGATGATCTCGTCCAGCTTCTTCTCGATGTCGGCGAGCGCCGAGCCGAGGTCGTACCGGTCGAGCCGCTGCTGACGCTGGCGCTGCAGGCGCCGGAGCAGGTCCTGCAGCCCCTGGAGGCGCTGCCCCTGCGGCGGCTGCGCGCCCCGCTGGAAGAGGCGCCGCAGCGCGGTCCTGAGATCGGCGCCCGCCAGGAGATCGTCGGACATGGCGGCGAGGAGGTCGTCGGCGCCGAGGTCGTCGAGCTGCTGCGTGCCGTCCCAGCGCGAGTAGCGGATCCGCGCCACGGCCGTCCTGCTTCCCTCAGCCCCGGTACCGGGCCTGCCCGGCCTGGACGTCCTTGTTGAGCTTGCGGGAGAGGTGGAGGCCCTCGAGGATGAACTCCAGCGCCGCGGCCATGCCGGCCTCGTCCACCGCGCCGAGCCGCCTGACCGCGGCGTGAAGCGGCCGCGCCTCGCCGATCTGGCGGACGTACTCCCGCGAGGGCATGCTGTCGGACACCTCGATGCGCATGCCTCCCTTGAAGGCGCCCACGACGTCGTCGAGCTCGCCGGCCGCGAAGCGCTTGGTGAAGACGTTGAGCACCGCCTTCTGGGCGAGCTTGGCGAGCACTTTCTCCTCGCTCGCCTCGCCGACGGTCTCGAGCTCGATCTTGCCCGCGGTGGAGGCGACGATGGCTCCGAGGTCGCTCACCCGCGGCGCCACCTCCCGCTCGCCCAGGCGGATGGCGCGCTTGAGGGCGCTCGAGAGCAGGTTCTCGTAGTTGCAGATGCTCACGCGCACCGAGACGCCCGAGCGCTGGCTGATCTCAGGGGAACGGCGCGCCAGGTGGGTCAGCTCGGCCACCACCTGCTTCATGTAGTCGGCGGCGGCGACGCGGAGGCCGTCGGTGCGGAAGGCGGTGTGCTCGGCCTCCATGATGGCGATCTCGTCCTCGAGCCGGCGCGGGTAATGGGTGCGGATCTGCGAGCCGAAGCGGTCCTTGAGCGGGGTGATGATCCGGCCGCGGTTGGTGTAGTCCTCGGGGTTGGCGCTGGCGACGACGAAGAGATCCAGCGGCAGGCGCACCTTGTAGCCGCGGATCTGGACATCGCGCTCCTCCATGATGTTGAGGAGCCCCACCTGGATCCGCTCGGCGAGATCGGGCAATTCGTTGATGGCGAAGATGCCGCGGTGGGTACGTGGCAGCAGCCCGTAGTGAATGGTGAGCTCGTCCGAGAGGTACCGCCCCTCGGCGACCTTGATGGGGTCCACCTCGCCGATGAGGTCGGCGATGGTGATGTCGGGGGTGGCGAGCTTCTCGCCGTAGCGGCGGTCGCGGGGGATCCAGGCCACGGCGGCCGCATCGCCTTCTCCCGCCAGGCGCAGCCGGCACGCGTGGCAGATGGGCGCCAGCGGGTCGTCGTTGATCTCGCAGCCCAGGAGTGCTGGCACCTGGTCGTCGAGCAGGGCCACCAGGAGGCGCGCCATGCGGGTCTTGGCCTGGCCGCGCTCGCCGAGGAAGACGATGTCCTGGCCGCTGAGGAGGGCGTTCTCGATCTGCGGGACCACACTGTCCTCGTAGCCGATGATGCCCGGAAAGAGCGGCTCGCCGCGCGTGAGTCGTGCGATCAGGTTGTCGCGCAGCTCCTCCTTCACCGATCGCGGCGCGTATCCGCTCTCGCGCAGCTCCCCAACCGTGCGCGGCGTTGGCATGGCTGGCTGCATGATGTGGCCTCTGCCCGGTGCTGTCAACCTGGAGCGGCCGGGAGCGGCCGCCGTTGACACCGCACTCTCGGCTGCGCGGTCGCGCCGCGTCGCCCCCGCCGTCCTGCTCGCGACCGTCGCCCTCGCCCCTCCGGAAGCACTCCTCCTGCGGCGCCCGCCCGCGGGCCTGCGGGGTGCCAGCGCCTCATCCGTGGCCCTCCCGGGACAGCCCCGCCGCCGAGGCCGGCATAAGGTGGCGAAAGCAATCTTCTTTCGCCTGGCACTGCCCGTGCACGCAGGCGAGAGCGTCGGGCAAGGAACCCCTGGGGCACCTCCAGGGTACCCCCGACAACGAGGACGATAGCCTCATGCGGTGTGGCGGCAGCGGTCTCGGCGGAGCGGCGATCGCCTTGGGACTGGCGGCCGCGCTCGGGCTTCCACCCGCCGTCGCGGCGGCGCCGAGCGTCGATGCCAAGGCCATCGTCGACCGCGTGGACCGGCTGCTGCGAGGCGACTCCTCGGAAGGCGAGGTCACCATGTCGGTCGTGACGCGACGCTGGACGCGCACGCTCACCATGCGGGTCTGGTCCGAAGGCACGGACAAGGCGCTCATCAAGGTCACCGGCCCTGCGAAGGAGGCCGGCACCGTGACGCTCAAGACCGGCGAGGACATCTGGAACTACCTGCCCAAGATCGACCGCACCATCCGGGTCCCGACGTCGATGATGATGGCCTCGTGGATGGGCTCGCACTTCACCAACGACGACCTGGTGAAGGAGTCCCGCCTCGTGCGCGACTACGACATCGCCGTGGGCTTCTCGGGCCCCCGCAACGGGGTCGAGGTCTGGGAGTTCGTGCTGACGCCACGACCGGAGGCGGCGGTCGTGTGGGGCAAAATCCTGCTCCAGGTGCGCCACAAGGACCTCATGCCGACATGGGCGCGGTACTACGGCGACGACGGCGCCCTGAGGCGGACGTTGACGTTCTCCGACTACCGGGTCATGGGCGGCCGGCTCGTGCCCGCCACCGTGGGGGTGGTGCCCAGCGACAAGCCGGACGAATCCACCGTCATCAGGTACCACCGCCTGACCTTCGACGTGCGCCTGCCGGCCGACACCTTCAGCCTCGCGGCACTCAGGCGCTGACATGGTGACGCTCCGCCTCGGCTGGCGTAACCTCTGGCGCAATCCCGGCCGCAGCCTCCTGTCCATCGCGGCGGTCGCCGTCGCCTGCGCCGTGCTGATCACCGTGGAGTCTCTGCGCGAGGGCCTCGTGCGCCAGACGCTCGAGAACGGCACGCGGCTGGTGATCGGACACCTCCAGGTGCAGGACGCGACGTTCCGCCGCGACCGCAACCTCTACGACACGATCGGGGGCCCCGGCGGCACCGACGTGCGCGCGCTCCTGGTGGCAGTGGAGCGGCGCGTGCGCATGGCCGCGGCGCCGCGCGTCGTCGGCTTCGGCCTCCTCTCGGCGGACCGGCGCTCCGCGGGCGCGGAGATCCTCGGTGTGGATCCCGCGCGCGAGGCCCGCGTCACCCGCGTGCTCGAGAGCGTCGTGGACGGCCGGGGGCTCGACGGTGCGCCGCCGCGGGCGGTTCTGCTCGGCAAGGCGCTCGCCGAGGAGCTGGCTGTCGCGGTGGGCGACGAGGTCGCCGTCGTCACCCAGGCCGCCGACGGGTCGGTGGGGAACGAGCTCTGGCGCGTGCGCGGCATCATCCGCACCGGCCTCGGCACGCTGGACCGCTCGCTGGCGGTGGTGGCTCTCCACGACCTGCAGGACATCATGGCGCTGGGGCCCGGGCGCATCCACCAGGTGGTCGCGCGCGTCGCCGATCCCGAGCAGGCGCGCCGCGTGGCCGAGGTCCTCGAGGCGGACGGAACCCTGCCCCCCGGGGCCCGGGCGGAATCGTGGGAGACGCTGGTGCCGGCGCTGGTCGACTACCGCCGGCTGATCCGGGCCTGGGGCTGGGTGATGCTCGGCATCGTCGGCCTCTTCGCGGGCTTCGGCGTGCTCAACACCATGCTCATGGCCGTGTTCGAGCGCACCCACGAGCTGGGGGTGCTGGCCTCGCTGGGGCTGCGCCCGCCGCTGGTCCTCGCCATGGTGCTTGCGGAGTGCGCGAGCCTGGCCGCGGCGGGCATCGCGGCCGGGGTCGCGCTGGGCACCGGCGGCATGGCCTACTTCGTCGTTCACGGGTGGGACCTCACCCGGTGGGCCGAAGGGTTGACCCTCTCCGGCGTGCTCATCGACCCGGTCCTGCGGGGAGCGTGGACGTGGCGCCAGGTGCCGTCGATCGCTCTGTCGCTCGCCGCCCTCGTCACGCTGGCCGGCCTCCTGCCGGCGCTGCGCGCGGCCCGCCTGCGCCCGGTGGCGGCGCTGGCCGCGCGGGCCGACTGATCGCCGTGCTGCTGCGTCTCGCGTGGCGGAACCTCTGGCGCCGCCCGTGGCGCACGCTGCTCACGGGCGCGGGGGTCGCGCTGGGCCTCGGCCTGCTGCTCACGATGCTCGGGCTCGGCGACGGGAGCCATCTGCAGATGATCGACGCGGCGGTCGGCATGGGTTCCGGCCACGTGCTCGTGCAGGCACGCGGCTATCAGGAACGCCGGGGGGTGGAGATGGTCATCGCCGAGGATGCGGCGCGGCGCGTGGCCGGCTGGGCGCGGGAACAGCGCGATGTCGTGGCGGTCCTGCCCCGCGTCTTCGCCTCGGCGCTACTGTCCTCGGCTGACGGGGCGGTCGGCGTGGCCCTGGTGGGGGTCGACCCCGTCGCCGAGGCGGCCGTCTCCCGCTACCCCGCGTGGGTACGCGAGGGGCGCTTCGCGGCCCTGGGTGGCCGCGGCACCGCCATCATCGGCAGCGGCGTCGCGCGGGTGCTCCACGCCGGCATCGGCGGCCGCGTCGTGGTGATGGCCCAGGCCGCGGGCGAGGGGGACGTGCGCTCGGTGCTGCTGCACGTGGTCGGCGTCGTGCACACGGGGCTGGAGGACGTCGATCGGGGGCTCCTGCTCGTGCCGCTCGGCTCGGCGCAGGAGCTCCTGGCGCTGGGCGGCGGCGTGCACCAGGTGGCACTCATCCTCGGGGACCAGGCGCAATCCGCCGCGCGCGCGGCCGCCGCGCGCCGCGCCTTCCCCGGGCTCGAGGCGCTCACCTGGGCCCAGGCCGATCCCGATGTCGAGGCGGCCATCCGGCTCGACGACGGCGGGCACTACCTCTTCAACGCCATCTTCTTCGTCATCATCGGGTTCATGGTCCTCAATACCTTGCTCATGTCTGTTCTCGAGCGGCGCCGCGAGATCGCGCTCCTGGGCGCCCTCGGCCTCACGCCCGGCCGGCGCTGGGGCACGGTGATGCTGGAAGGGGGGATGCTCGCGGGGCTCGGAATCGCCGGGGGGCTCGCCATCGGCCTCGCCGTCAACGCCTACTTCGGTATCCGGGGCCTGCCGCTGGCGTGGTTCACCGACCAGCCGCTCGAGAGCGGCGGCGTGCTCGTGGAGCCGGTCATGTACG
Source organism: Candidatus Rokuibacteriota bacterium (assembly GCA_016188005.1). Classification (NCBI taxonomy): domain Bacteria; phylum Candidatus Rokuibacteriota; species Candidatus Rokuibacteriota bacterium. Next base: position 9,152 of record JACPIQ010000022.1, read on the forward strand.
CCTCCCTGAGCGTGCGACGCGTCGTTGTGTCCGCCGCGCTCGTGTTCGGGCTCACGGTCGTCCTGTCCCTCGTGGCTGCGCGGCCGGCCGCGCGCCCGGTGGACGCGGGGCTGCTGAAGTGATGGGGACTGGAGCGGCGGTCGCCGGCCCCGGCGCTTCGAGCGCGCCAGCGCTGGAGCTGGTCGATGTGCTCCGCGTCTTCCGGCAGGGGGACCAGGAGGTCCGGGCGATCGACCATGTCTCCGTGCGTCTCGCGCGCGGCGAGTTCGTGGCGCTGGCCGGGCCGTCCGGGTCCGGGAAGACAACCCTGCTCAACGTGGCCGGCGGGCTGGATCGGCCCGACGCCGGGCGCGTGATCGTGGGCGGCCAGGAGCTCGGGGCGCTCTCGGCCGATGGGCTGGCGCGCCTCCGGCTCGAGCACGTGGCCTACATCTTCCAGGGCTACAATCTCGTCCCCGTGCTCTCGGCGGAGGAGAACGCCGAGTTCATCCTCCTGCTTCGGGGGGTGCCGCGCCACGAGCGCCGCGCCCGGGTGCGCGCGCTCCTCGACAAGGTTGGCCTGGCCGGGCTCGAAGGACGGCGCCCGGCCCAGCTCTCGGGCGGGCAGCAGCAGCGCGTGGCCGTGGTCCGGGCCATCGTCGCCGAGCCCACCCTCGTGCTGGCCGACGAGCCCACGGCCAACCTCGACACGACCACCGCCGGCGCTCTCCTCGACGTCATGGAGGGCCTGCACCACGAGCTCAAGACGACCTTCCTCTTCTCCACCCACGACCCGCGCATCATGGAGCGCGCCCACCGGCTGATCCGGATGCGCGACGGACGCATCGAGAGCGATGAGCCGCTGGCGTCGTCGGCCCGCGCGCGGGGCTGACTGGGCGGCGGTCGCGCTGGCCCTGGCGCTGGGGCCGGTCTCCATGCCCGGCCCGGCGCCCGCCGAGTCGTGGACGCTCGGCGGGGATGCCCGCGCCTACGGGTTCCTGCGCGCCGATGACCCCGAGGGCGGCCGGCGCGACGCCGAGCTCGTGATCGGCCGGCTGAAGCTCGACGGGACGCTGCCCGAGAGGCTCGGCGTCGAGGCGCATGGTGTGTTCTCGCTCCTCTCACCCGCCGCGACACCGGCGGCGCGCATTGCCCCGGCTGGCACGACCCGGCGCTTCCTCGGACTCCAGCATACGTTCCCGAGCGGGGACGACGCCTCCATGACACTGGAGGCGGACCGCCTGAACGTCCGCTGGGAGCGGGGCGGCCTTCGCCTGGTTGCCGGTCGCCAGGCCATCACGTGGGGCGTGAACGTCTTCTGGCCGGCCCTCGATCTGTTCGCCCCGTTCGGACCCGAGCGGATCGACCGCGAGTACAAGCCCGGCGTCGATGCGGTTCGCGGGACACTGGCGCTCGGCGAGCTGTCGCAGATCGAGGTCGTCGGCGCCGCGCTCGGGTCGAGCCTCGCGCGCGACGGCAGCGCAGGGGCGCTCGCGCGCGTGAACCTGGGGCCCGCCGACGTCGGCCTCATGGTGGGCCGCTTCCACGCCGACACGGTGGCCGGCGGCTTCGTCACGGCCAATGTCCGCGGCACGGGCCTGCGCGGGGAGGTGGCGTTCACGGACTCGGGCGACGCGGGGGACGCGGAGATCGGTCGGCGCCGGTTCTGGCGCGCAGGCCTCGGGCTCGACCGCCAGCTCACGACGACGGTCTCGGTGACGGGCGAGCTCGCGTGGAACGGCTTCGGCGCCACCCGCCCCGGGGACTACCCGTCGATCGCCGGCGCCGACCGCGTCCGGCGGGGCGAGCTGAACGGGCTCGGGCGCTCCTACTTCGGCGGCGCGGTCAGCTGGCAAGCCCACCCGCTGCTGACACTCACCGGCACCGGGCTCGTCAACCTCGGGGACGGGTCGGCACTGCTGCTGCCGCAGGCCGACTGGTCGCTGTCCGACAGCGTGGGCCTCGTCGTCGGCGGGGCCTTCGGGATCGGCCGAGGCCCGCGCGGCGTGAGCCGCCCGGAGAGCGAGTACGGCGGCGCGCCTCAGCTCCTGTACGCCGCCCTCAAGGTGTACTTCTGAGCGGCGCCGCCGGGGAGCCACGCTCCGCGTCGAAGCCGCGGTTTGACCTCTTCCCCGCGCTGTGGCAGGATCGGCGCGCGATGAGCGAGGGATAGCCGCGCCATGCCTCTTCTTTCCGACCTCACCATCCTCTCCCTCGAGCAGGCCACGACCCTGCCATTCCTCACGCAGCGCCTGGCGCGTGACGGGGCGCGCGTGATTCGCGTGGAGGCCCCCGGGCGCGGCGACCCTAACCGGTACGTCGGACGGAACCACGTGGGCGAGGACGGGATGGCGAGCTATTTTCTGCCGAACAACTGCGGCAAGCAGGCGATCACGCTGAATCTTGCGGACGCCGAAGGCCGCGCGCTCCTGCATGCGCTGATCGCTCGGCTCCCCGTTGATGTCTTCGCCACCAACAACCGCGTCTCCAGCTATGCCAAGCTCGGCATCGAGTACGAGTCACTGAAGGCCCTTCGCCCCGCTCTCATCTGGGTGGGCGTGTCGGGCTTCGGGCCCGAGCATGACGAGGCCGCGTACGATCCGGTGCTGCAGGCGCGGGCGGGATGGATGGAGCTGACGGGAGAGCCCGACGGGACGCCGGTCGTGTTCGGGCTGCCGATGGTGGATCTCGGCGCGGCGGAACATGCGTACGGGGCGGTGATGAAGGCGCTGTACAAGCGCGCCGTCACGGGGGAGGGGTCGCGCATCGACGTGTCGATGTTCCGCTCGGCGGCGACGTGGATGGCCAACCCGCTGATGCTGACCGCGCTGGGCGAGCAGGTGACGCGGCGCGGGAACACGCACCAGTTCTTTGCGCCGGTGTCGGTGTATCCGACCCGCGATGGACACGTGTACGTCACCGTCGGCAATGACCGGCAGTGGGAAGCGATCACGAGTCTGCCCGGCTTCGAGTCCCTGGCCGAGCCCGGGTATCAACGCAACGCGGGCCGCATCGCCGACGTGGGCCGCCTCAACGCGCGCATCGCCGACTGCACGCGAACGCTGACGACCACCGAGTTCCTGACGGCGCTGAAGCGCATCGGTGTCCCGGTCGCGAAGCTGAATTCGCTGACGGATGTGCTCGAGGAGCCACTGCTGAAGAAGGCACTCACTCGCGTGAAGGACGCTCGAAGCGGCCTGGAGGTCGTGCTGCCGCCGCTGGCCGAGGTGAGCGCCGAGGGCCCTGCGGAGTTGACATTCCCCCCGCGCCTCGGCGAACACAACGAGGCGATCTTCGGCGAGGTGCTGGGGATGAGTCGCCAGCAGATTCACGCCCTGCGCGAGCGGGGCACGATTTGACGCGCTCGTAGTCCGTTCCGCGGGGCCGCCTGCCGGCCGGTGCCGTGCCCGCGTCAGCGCCGCGCAAAGGCCTCCCGGGCCGCTCGCGCGGCCTCGAAGCCCCCGGTGAGCTGGCTCTGATCGCCATCGGCGAAGCAGGTGGCGCGGTGGAGCGCCCCCGCGGTGGCGTTGATCGCCTCCTTCATGAGCCGCAGCGTGACGGCTGGCCGCTCGGCCGCCCGCCGGGCCATCTCGAGCGCCACCTCCACGGTGCGGCCGTCCTCCGCCAGAGCGTCCACGAGCCCCCAGTCGAGCGCCGTGGCCGCGTCGAGCTTCTCGCAGAGGAGCGTGATGCGCTTGGCCCGGGCCGGGCCCACCAGCGTGATGAGCCGCGGCAGCGCCCCCCACTGGAGATTGAGGCCGATCTGCACCTCGGGAACGTACAGGAAGGCCCTCCGTCCCAGCACGCGCCAGTCGCAGGCCAGGGCGATGGCGCAGCCGGCGCCCACGGCCATGCGCTCCATGGCCGCCACGGTGATCTGCGGCATCTCCTCCCACGCCCTGCAGAGCCGCACGCCGGAGTAGAAACGGCGGCGGCGCTCGAGGTCACTCTGCTCCGCGAGCTGCCAGGAGGCCGCGTCCTTGAGGTCGGCGCCGGCGGAGAAGGCCTCGGCGGCGCCGGCCAGCACCACGCACTGCGTGTCGAGGTCGTCGTGGAAGCCCAGGGCGGCCTCGGTGAGCTCCCGGACGAGGTGCTGGTTGAAGGCGTTGCGGCTGCCACGGCGGTCGAAGCGGACGACGGCGAGCGGGGGGGTCTTCTCGACGGTGACGTAGCTCCAGGCCACGGGTCTGTCCTCCTCGCGGTAGGGAATGGCCTCCGGGGTGCTCCCGCGATGCTAGTCGCCGGCACCGGTCCGGTCAATCGGCCCTGTGGCCCCCCGGGGAGGGCGCCCTCTCCTCCTGCCTCACCCGGGATCGGGGTATAGTTGCGCCATGTCCCCGAGCGAGCCGGTCCCCAGCTTCATCCGCAAGGCGATCGCCGATGACCTGGCCTCAAGCCGGTTCGGCGGCCGTGTGGTCACGCGCTTCCCGCCCGAGCCCAACGGGTACCTCCACATCGGGCATGCCAAGAGCATCTGCCTCAACTTCGGCCTGGCCGCCGAGCACCCGGGCGGCCGCTGCCACCTCCGCTTCGACGACACCAACCCCACCAAGGAAACGGCCGAGTACGTCGAGTCCATCATGGCCGATGTCCGCTGGCTCGGCTTCGACTGGGGGCCGCACCTCTATCACGCCTCCGACTACTTCGACCGCCTCTACGCGTGGGCGGTGCAGCTGATCAAGGCGGGCCGGGCCTACGTGGACGACCTGAGCGCGGAGGAGATCCGCCAGTACCGCGGCACGCTCACCCGGCCGGGGACGGAGAGCCCGTACCGCACCCGGAGCGTGGAGGAGAACCTGGACCTCTTCGCGCGGATGCGGGCCGGGGAGTTCCCCGACGGCTCCCGCGTGCTGCGCGCCAGGATCGACATGGCCTCCCCGAACCTCAACCTGCGGGATCCCACCATGTACCGGATCCGCAAGGTGACGCATCAGCGCACCGGCGACCGCTGGTGCATCTACCCGATGTACGACTACGCCCACGGGGAGTCGGACTCCATCGAGGAGATCACGCACTCGATCTGCACCATGGAGTACGAGGACCACCGGCCGCTCTACGACTGGTTCCTCGACGCCCTCGGCATCTACCACCCCCAGCAGATCGAGTTCGCCCGCCTCAATCTGAGCCACACGGTGCTGAGCAAGCGCAAGCTCCTGGAGCTGGTGGAAGGCGGGCATGTCAGCGGCTGGGACGACCCGCGGATGCCGACCATCGCGGGGCTCCGCCGGCGCGGCTACACGCCTGAAGCCATCCGCGAGTTCTGCGAGCGCATCGGCGTGGCCAAGAAGGAGGCGCTGGTGGACGTGGCGCACCTCGAGCACTGCCTGCGCGAGGACCTGAACCGGCGGGCGCCGCGGGCCATGGCCGTGCTGCGCCCGCTCCGGGTGGTCATCGAGAACTACCCCGAGGGGCAGGTGGAGATGATGGAAGCCGTCAACAACCCCGAGGACGCCGCGATGGGCACTCGCCAGGTGCCGTTCTCGCGGGTGGTCTACATCGAGCAGGACGACTTCCGGGAGGAGCCGCCCCGGAAATATCACCGCCTGGCCCCAGGCGCGGAGGTGCGGCTGCGCTACGCCTATCTGGTGCGCTGCACGGGCGTGGTCAAGGACGAGCGCACGGGCCAGGTCGTGGAGCTGCGCTGCAGCTACGACCCGGCCACCCGCGGCGGCGATGCCCCCGATGGGCGCAAGGTCCGCGGGACCATCCACTGGGTGTCGGCGGCGCATGCGGTGGAGGCCGAGGTCAGGCTGTACGACCACCTCTTCCTGGTGCCCCGGCCAGGGGGAGACGACGAGGGCGGCGACTGGAAGGCCGATCTGAACCCGCATTCGCTCGAGCGCCTCACGGGCTGCCGGCTGGAGCCGGGGCTCGGGGATGCCGCCCCTGGCAGCCGCTACCAGTTCGAGCGCAGCGGCTACTTCTGCGTGGACACCAAGGAGTCTGTCCCTGGCCGGCCCGTCTGGAACCGCACGGTCTCGCTGCGCGACAGCTGGGCCAAGCTGGAGAAAGGCGACAAGGCCTGAGCTCGGTGACCGGCTTCGTCCACCGCGCCGTCGAGACCAACGGCATTCGGATGCACGTGGCCGAGCAGGGACGCGGGCGGGCGGTGCTCCTCTGCCACGGCTTTCCGGAGTCCTGGTACTCCTGGCGGCATCAGCTGCCGGCGCTGGCGGCGGCCGGCTACCGCGCCATCGCGCCGGACATGCGGGGGTACGGGCAGACCGATCGCCCCGGAGCCATCGAGGCATACACCATGCTCCACCACGTGGGCGACATGGTGGGGCTGCTCGACGCCCTCGGCGAGAAGACGGCCGTGATCGTGGGGCACGACTGGGGGGCGCCCGTGGCCTGGAACGCCGCGCTGATGCGCCCCGACCGTTTCCCGGCCGCGGCCGTGCTCTCCGTGCCGTACTCGCCGCGGGGGTCGATCCGGCCCACGGCGGCGCTCGCGCGGGCGGCCGGGGAGCACTTCATGTACATGCTCTACTTCCAGGAGCCCGGCGTGGCCGAGGCCGAGCTCGGGCGTGACGTGCGCGCGACGCTCCGTCGCGTGCTCTGCTCGGCCTCGGGAGATGCGCCCGCCGCGCAGAGATGGCGTCCCGTCATGCCTGGCACGACGAGGTTTCTCGATGCGCTGGGGAATCCCGAACGCCTGCCGGCCTGGCTCACCGAGGCCGACCTGGACTTCTACGCGGCCGAGTTCCAGCGCACCGGCTTCAGCGGGGGGCTCAGCTGGTACCGCGCCATGGACCTCAGCTGGGAGCTGATGGCCGCCTACCAGCACGCGAAGGTCATGCAGCCCGCGCTCTTCGTGGCCGGCGAGCGGGACCTCGTGATCGCGATGCAGCGGCGCGCGCTCGATCGACTGCACGAGACGGTGCCCAACCTGCGCCGGCTCGTCCTGCTGCCCGGGTGCGGCCACTGGACGCAGCAGGAGCGCCCCGCCGAGGTCAATGCCGAGCTGCTCTCCTTTCTCCGGGGCGTGGAAGGCTGACAGGGCCCCGGCCGCGGCTCACGAGGTGCGCTCGTCCACGGCCCTGGCCGCTGCGACGAGGGCCGGGGCCACCCGCACGGGGTAAGGCGGCGCGGGCTCGAGGCTCTGCAACGCCGGAGGCAGGGCGGCGAGCTGCGCGGCCGCATGCGCTCGTGAGTCCGCCAGGGGCACCGGAGGCCCGAGGCGCCGCCCCCCGCTCAGCACGGGCCGCAGCAGCGGCTCGCCCGCCTGGGGATCGTCCTCGAGCGTGAGCGTGTCCTCCGCCATCAGGCCGCCCTCGTGGCGCCGGAACACCTGCTTCCGTCCGGGCCAGGTGGCCTTGCCCTCGGAGCGCTTGCGCCGGAGGCGCCCGGCGTACTCCTGGATCTTGTAGGCGCAGTCGAGGTAGGGCGCGTCCGCCGAGGTATCCAGCCGCGAGCCGATGCCAAAGCCGTCGATGGGTGCTCCGCTGGCCAGGAGATCCTGGAGCGCGCGCTCGTCGAGGCTGCTGCTGACGAAGATCGTGATGTCCCGGAGGCCGCCTGCGTCGAGGATGCGCCGTACCCGGCGCGCGTGCTCGCCCAGGTCGCCGCTGTCGAGCCTCACGCCCTTGATCCGGATGCCCTCCAGCGCCAAGCGCGGGGCCAGCCGGACGACCTTCTCGGCGGCGGCCTCGGTGTCGTAGGTGTCGATCAGGAGGACGGCATCCCGCGGATGGTCGCGCGCGAAGTCGAGGAAGGCCTCCGTCTCGTCGTCATGCGCCTGGACGAAGGAATGGGCCATCGTGCCGAAGGCCGGCACCCCGAAGCGCAGCTCGGCCAGCGCCGTGGAGGAGCCGGACATGCCGGCGAGATAGCATGCGCGCGCCGCCAGCAGCCCGGCCTCGGCGCCATGGGCCCGCCGCAGCCCGAAGTCCACCAGCAGCTTGCCCGGGGCCGCCAGCACCGAGCGCGCGGCCTTGGAGGCGATGAGCGTCTCGAAGTGGAGCAGGTTGATGAGCCGCGACTCCACCAGCTGCGCCTGGGGGATCGGCGCCGTGACGCGCAGGATGGGCTCGTCCGGGAAGAAGACGGTGCCCTCGGGCATGGCGTGCACTTCGCCGGTGAAGCGGAACGCCGCCAGGTACTCCACGAACGCCCGGTCGAAGCGCGGGCTCCTCGCCACCCAGTCGAGCTCCTCCTCGGTGAAACGCAGCGTCTCCAGGAACTGCAGCGCCTGCTCGAGCCCGGCGGCCATGAGGAAGTTGCGGGTCGGCGGCAGCTTGCGCGCGAAGAACTCGAAGGTCGCCGGCTCGGTCATCCCGTGCAGGACATAGGAGTGGAGCATGGTGAGCTGGTAGAGATCGGTGAGGAGCGCGCTCGAGCCTGGGTCGCCCGTCTGCCGGGTGAACTGGTCGCCGATCCGGTCCTGGTGAGACACAGTGCCCGCAGGATAGGCCAGGGTCCCAGGGCCGGGCAAGCCTGGCACGATGATGCGATCGGCTCCCGGCCGTTCCCCTCCGCTTGTGGGCGTGACATTGACATTAGTGTTACAGTCATGCAACAGGTGTTGCATGATAGAGCTGCCCCACGATGCCATGCCACAGGCGCTGCCCGGTGCCGCCGGGTGGCTGCTCCTGATGCTGAGCCTGCCGCCTCACCCGTCGAGCGTGCGGGTGCGGATGTGGAGAAAGCTCCGCGCGCTCGGCGCAGTCGCGCTCAGGCCGTCCGCCTATCTGCTGCCCGTGTCCGCCGAGGGCCTCGAGCGCTTCCAGTGGCTCGCGCAGGAGGTCCAGAAGGCGGGCGGCGAGGCCACGCTGCTCAGGGTGGACCGGATCGAGAACATGCCCCGCGACCACGTCGTCCGGCTCTTCCAGCAGGCGCGGGACGAGGAGTACCGCGCGCTGGCTGACCGCTATCGCAGGCTCGCCCGGGGGCTCGAGCGGGGCGCCGCGGGGCGCCGCGCCTCGGGCCACCGCGAGGAGATGATGCGGCTCGCCCGGGAGGCCGAGCGCGTGCGGAGCATCGATTTCTTCGAGGCGCCGGGCTACGAGGAGGTGAGCCGCCTCCGGGACACCCTCGAGATGCGCCTCCATCCGCGGGAGGCAAGGCCGGCCGCGAGCGGCGGCCCCGCGCTCGACGTGCACCGGGGCTCCCCGTGGGTGACCCGCCCGCGCCCCCACGTGGACCGGATCGCCTCGGCGTGGCTCATCAAGCGCTTCATCGATCCGGAGGCGGAGTTCCTGTTCGCTCCGCCCGAGCAGTTCCCGGCGGGCGCCGTCCCCTTCGACGCCCTCGGGGCCGAGTTCGGCCACCAGGGGGAGGACTGCACCTTCGAGACCCTGCTCGGGCGGTCGGGCCTGCCCGACCGGCGACTGGCGGGCCTGGCCGAGATCGTCCACGACGCGGATCTCCGGGACGACAAGTTCGGCCGCGAGGAAGCCCGGGGGCTGGACCTCGCGCTGCGCGGCCTGCTGGCCGCCTTGCCGGATGACCACGCGGTGCTCGCCCACGGCATGACCATCTTCGACGGCCTGTACGCCACCATCGCGGAGAGGAGGTAGCGCCCGTGCCCAGTCTGTCCGAGCTCCTCCGGTACTTCCTCTATCCCGGCACCCTCAGCTTTGGCGGGCCCGTGGCCCTGGGGGTGAGCGACTCATGAAATGGGTGACCCGCGCGCGCGCGCGCGTCGATCGGATCGCCTGCCCGTGGCTGATCCAGCGCTTCGTCGATCCCGGGGCGGAGTTCCTCTTCGTCCCGGAGGCCGAGGTGATGGAGACCGCCCGGCGCGAGGGAGCGATCCCCTTCGACGTGCCCGGAGTGGAGCTCGGGCATCACGGGGAGCGCTGCTCCTTCGACGCCTTCCTCGAGGCGTACCGGCTCCAGGACCCGGCCCTCCGTGCCCTGGCGCTCATCGTCCGCGGGGCGGACACGGAGGCCCGGGAGATCGCTCGGGAGGCCTGGGGACTCTACGCCGTGGCCAGCGGCTTCAGGCTGATCAGCGCGGACGACCACGAGAACATGGCGCGCCAGTTCGCGGTCTACGACGCCCTCTACGCCTACTGCCGCGAGCGGGCCGCCGGGGACCACTGAGGGCCCCGGCCCCGAGTCGTCCCCCGTCCTCCCTGCGTTGACCGCTCGGGCGCCATTTGCCATGATGGGCCCGACATGAAGACGTGGGCTCTCGGCCGGCCGCCATCCGGGTCGGCGCTGATCCGGCAGTTCGCGATCCTGAGCCTTCTCGTGGTGGCGCTCATCACGGCGGCCCTGTCCGTCGTGCTCTCGTACGCGCTCCGCAGGGATTTGCTCGAGCGGGAGTGGGGATTCACGGCCGACTACGTGCGGACCGAGGCGCAGCAACACCTGGCGCCGGGTGACTTCGCGGCGCCCGCCACCGCCGAGGCGCAGGAGCACTTCCGGACCTTCTATCATCAGACCGTGATGATGCCGGAGATCGCGCGGGTGAAGATCTACGACGCGGGCATGGCGGTGATCTGGTCCGACGAGCCTCGGCTCATCGGCCTGCGCTTCCCCGAGAACCCGCACCTCGTGAGTGCCCTGGGCGGGCGCACCATGATCAACCTCGAGGCCGGCGAGAAGAAAGGGGAGCACCTCTTCGAGCGCGAGGGATTCCCCCAGCTCGTCGAGGTCTACGTCCCGGTGGTGTACCGGGGGGATGCGCGCGTGGTCGGCGTGATCGAGACCTACAAGGTGCCCGAGCGTGTCTTCGCCAGCATCCGCAAGGCACAGCTGGCGGTGGTCGGGACAGCCCTGGGAGGAGGCACGGGGCTGTACGTGTCACTGTTCTGGATCGTGCGCCGCGCGGCGCGCCGGATCGAGAGCCAGCACGAGGCGCTCGAGCAGCGGAGCCACCAGCTCGGCGCGGCCAACGTTGAACTGCGAGCTGTCCAGGCCCAGCTGGTCGCAGCCGAGCGGATGGCCGCCGTCGGGGAAGTGGTGACGGCGGTCGCCCACGGGATCCGCAACCCGCTGGCGAACATCCGGGCGTCGGCCCAGGTCGCCCTGCTGGACTGCGGCGACTGCCAGGCGCACCCGGCGGGGCCGCGGGGTCTGACGAGCATCATGGCCGAGGTGGACCGGCTCGAGGCGCGGCTGAAGGAGCTCCTCCAGTTCGTCCGGCCCGCCGAGCGCCGCAGCGCGCGGGTGGAGGTGAACGCGGTGGTCCAGCGCAGCCTGGAGATGCTGGCGGCCCACAGCGTGAAGGCCGGCGTCGGCGTGGCCGCCCGGCTTGCGCCCGAGCTGCCTCCCGTCACGGGGGATGCCATCCTCCTCGAGGAAGTGTTCGGGAGCCTCATCGGCAATGCCATCGATGCCGCCGCCTCCGGCGGCGGGACCGTCTCGTTGCGCAGCGGCGCGACGCGGGACGAGGCAGGTGCGCCGCAGGTCTTCGTCGAAGTGCGGGACAGCGGCGCCGGCATCCCGGACGAGGATCTCGCGAAGATCTTCGAGCCCTTCTACACGACCAAGGCCCAGGGGACGGGCCTGGGACTCGCCCTCGCCCGGAAGTTCACCCAGGCGCACGGGGGCAAGATCACGGTGCGCAGCCTGCCTGGGGAGGGCGCGACCTTCCGCGTGGTGCTCCCGGTCGCGGCGGAGGCCTGAGCGGTGCCGCCCCTGGTGCTCGTGGTGGAGGACGAGACGATCCTGGGGGACTCCATCGCGATCTATCTCGACCGGTACGACTGTTCGACCCTCGTGGCGCGGTCAGGCGAGGAGGGCGTGCGGCTGGCCGAGGAGGCGAGCCCGGACGTCGCCGTGGTGGACGTCCGGCTCCCCGGCATCGATGGTCTCGAGGTGCTCCGTCGCATCCGGGAGGCCTCGGCCGCGACCGAGGTGATCATGATGACGGCCCACGCCTCGGTGACCGCCGCCGTGCAGGCGATGAAGCTCGGGGCCTTCGACTACCTGACGAAGCCACTGGACCTCGACGAGCTCCGCGTGGTGGTCGACAAGGCCGTGGCCCACCTGCGCATGCAGCGGGAGCTGTCCTATCTCAAGGCCCGCCAGGGGGCCGACGGCCATGTGTCGGGCATCGTGGGGGAATCCGCTCCGATCCGACTTCTGCGGAAGCAGATCGAACGGATCGCGTCCCTCGAGACACCCGCGGGCGGCGCGGCGCCGACCGTGCTGGTCGTGGGTGAAACCGGGGTCGGCAAGGAGATGGTGGCCCGAGCGATCCACTACCAGAGCCCGAGGGCCCAGGGGCCCTTCGTCGAGATCAACTGCGCCGCCATTCCGGCCACGCTCCTCGAGGCCGAGCTGTTCGGGTACGAGCGAGGCGCGTACACGGATGCGCGGAGCGCAAAGGCGGGCCTCTTCGAGTCCGCCGACGGCGGGACGCTGTTCCTGGACGAGATCGGGCACATGGATCCCGCCATCCAGGTCAAGCTCCTCAAGGCCATCGAGGACAAGGCGGTCCGGCGCCTGGGCGGGCTCCGGCAGAAGAGCTTCAACGCGCGGATCGTCGCGGCGACCAACCGCGATCTCGAGGAGGCCATCGCCGAGGGCGCGTTCCGGGCGGACCTCTACTATCGCATCAAGGTGCTGACCGTGGAGGTGCCGCCGCTGCGGGAGCGCGGCGCAGACATACCCCTCCTCGCGCGCCACTTCATGCGCCGGTTCACGGCGCAGTACGGGCTGCCCGTGAGGGACCTGGCGCCCGACGCCGAGACGGCGCTGCTCGCCTACGGGTGGCCGGGCAACGTGCGCGAGCTGGCCCACGTGCTGGAGCGGGCCGCGCTCCTCCATGGGGGGCCCATCGTCACGGCCGAGCAGCTGGGGCTCGCCGAGGCCAAGCGCCCCGCACCGGTGAGTGTCGGGGCCGGCAAGGGCGTGACCGTGGACTTCGGGTCCGGGGGCATCGTGCTCGACGACGTGGAGCGGGAGCTCATCGTGCGGGCCCTCGATACGTCGGGGTGGAACCGGACGCGGGCCTCCCGGCTGCTCGGCATCTCGAAGGAGACCCTGCGCTACCGCATGGAGAAGTTCCACCTCAGCCCGCCGGGCTGAGGGGATCCCCTGCTCCGCAGCTCCTCGGGCCGGCTCCTCGAGGGATTTCGGCGACGAGGGGGGCGAACCACCTCGGGCCAGCACCGCGGGCTCGGAAGGGTCGGGGCGGGGGCCCTGTGCTATTCTTTGGGGGCGGTCGGCCCGCCCACGTACCCGCGAACGCACTCGTGCGAGAGTGGCGGAACTGGCAGACGCGCTGGACTTAGGATCCAGAGGGGCATCCCCGTGGGGGTTCAACTCCCCCCTCTCGCACCAAGCCCCCGTGCAGGGCGAGATGAGCCGCGGCCGCGGGCTGGGCCCCGCGCGCGGCGAGGCGAGCGAGATCCGTTGGGCGAGATGAGCCGGGCAGCGGCGAGGCGAGCGAAATCCGTTGCGCGAGATGAGCCGGGCAGCGGCGAGGCGAGCGAAATCCGTTGCGCGAGATGAGCCGGGCAGCGGCGAGGCGAGCGAAATCCAAGGAGTCGGAATGAAAGTCGACGTTCAGGAGCTGGGAGCCTGCAAGCGGCGCCTCCAGGTGGAGGAGGAGCCCGAGGTGGTGCGTCGGGCCTGGGAGCACGCCTTCAGCCGGGTGCAGAAGGAGGCCCGGCTGCCGGGTTTCCGCAAGGGCAAGGTCCCGCGCAGCATGATCAAGATCCACTTTGCCGACGACGTGAAGCAGGAAGTGGCGCGCCGGCTCATCCCCGACGTCTATCGCCAGGCGCTCGGGGAGACGCGGATCGAGCCCGTGGAGGAGCCCGATCTCCAGGAGGTGCGGCTCGAGGAGGGCGCCCCGCTGTCCTTTGCCGCCGTGGTGGAGATCAAGCCCACCATCGAGCTCGGCACCTATGTGGGCCTGGCCGCGCAGCACACGCCGAAACCCCTCGCCGACGAGGAGGTGGACGAGGTGCTCGGTCAGCTCAGGGAGCGCCACGCCGAGTACCGGGCCGTGGAGCGGCCGGCCGACCTGGGCGATCTGGCCATCGTGGACTACACGCTCACCCCCGAGGGGATGGCGCCGCGCGCCGAGACCGGGTACGGCATCGTCCTCGGCCAGGGGGCCGTGATGCCCGAGATCGAGGAGGCCGTGATCGGGCTCGGGCCGGGCGGCTCGCGCCAGGCGCGGGTGCGCTTCCCGGACGACCACAGCAACGAGGCGCTGCGGGGGCGTGCCGGGGAGGCCACCGTCACGGTGAAGGAGGTCAAGGAGAAGGTGCTCCCGCCGCTGGACGATGACTTCGCCCGGGGCATGGGGCCCTTCGAGAGCCTCGAGGCGCTGCGTGCCGAGCTCAGGAAGGACCTCGAGAACCGCCGCGCCCGCGAGAACCGCCGCGCCCTCGAGGACGCCGTGGTGGAGGTGCTCCTGGCCGGGCACGCCTTCCAGGTGCCCGACGCGCTGGTTCTCCGCCAGGTGGGCCACCAGATCGAGCACACCCGGGAGCGGCTCCGCCAGCAGGGCGTGGACCCTGACCGGCTGCCCTGGGACTACCCGAAGCTGCTGGAAGAGATGCGGCCCGGAGCCGAGCGCGCCGTCCGCCGGTCGCTCCTGCTGGAGGCCATCGCCGAGAAGGAAGGGCTCGCGCCGGGCGAGCCCGACGTGGAGGCGGAAGTCGAGAAGATCGCTCGGGCCAGCCAACGGCCGGCGGCGGCAGTGCGGAGCATGATGGAGAAGAACGGGGACCTGGACACTCTCCGCTTCTCGCTGCGCGAGGCTCGGACGCTCGACTTCCTCATCGAGCACGCCCGGATCACCTCCTGAGGTACACTACGGACATGGCAAGGAGACGGTCAGTGGGCCTGATTCCGATGGTCGTGGAGCAGACGCCCCGCGGCGAGCGGGCGTTCGACATCTTCTCCCGGCTCCTCAAGGAGCGGATCATCTTCCTTCCGACGTACATCGAGGACGAGATCGGCAACCTCGTCATCGCCCAGATGCTCTTCCTGGAGGCGGAGGATCCTGACAAGGACATTCACCTCTACATCAACTCGCCCGGCGGATCGGTGACGGCCGGCATGGCCATCTACGACACCATGCAGTATGTGAAGCCCGCGGTGTCCACCATCTGCATGGGGCAGGCGGCCTCCATGGGGGCGCTCCTGCTGGCCGCCGGCGCCAAGGGCAAGCGCTTCGCCCTGCCGCATGCGCGGATCATGATCCACCAGCCGCTGGGCGGCGTGCAGGGGCAGGCGACCGACATCGACATCCAGGCCCGGGAGATCCTCCGCATGCGCGAGGAGCTGAACCGCATCCTGGTGCACCACACGGGCCAGTCCATGGAGAAGGTCCAGCGGGACACCGACCGCGACTTCTTCATGACCGCCGAGCAGGCGAAGGACTACCACATCGTGGACGACGTGATTTCCTCCAAGCCGACCCCGCGCCCCGTCAGCGAGGCCGCGGCGGTGTCCGGCACGAGGTAGCTCGCGTCTCATGGCCCGCGCGCGCGAGGGCGGGGGATCGCTGAAGTGCTCGTTCTGCGGCAAGAGTCAGAACGATGTCCGCAAGCTGATCGCCGGGCCCACGGTCTACATCTGCGATGAGTGCATCGAGCTCTGCAACGACATCATCGCGGAGGAGTGGGAGGAGGAGAAGAGCCGGGAGATCCGGAGCCTCCCCAAGCCCGTCGAGATCAAGAACCTCCTCGACCAGTACCTGGCCGTCGCCGTCCACAACCACTACAAGCGCATCGAGGCCGGCGCCGAGGGCGGCGAGGTGGAGCTGCAGAAGGCCAACATCCTCCTGATCGGCCCCACGGGCTCCGGCAAGACGCTCCTGGCCCAGACCCTCGCGCGGATGCTCCAGGTCCCGTTCACCATCGCGGATGCCACCACCCTCACCGAGGCGGGCTACGTGGGCGAGGACGTGGAGAACATCATCCTGCGGCTCTTGCAGGCGGCCGACTACGACGTGGAGCGGGCGCAGCGCGGCATCGTCTACATCGACGAGATCGACAAGATCGCGCGGAAGTCGGAGAACCCGTCCATCACCCGGGACGTCTCGGGGGAGGGCGTCCAGCAGGCGCTGCTCAAGATCCTCGAGGGTACGGTGGCCAACGTGCCGCCCCAGGGCGGACGCAAGCACCCCCACCAGGAATTCATCCAGGTGGACACGACCAACGTGCTCTTCCTCTGCGGCGGCGCCTTCGTGGGACTGGACAAGATCGTCGAGAGCCGGGTGGGCAAGAGCGGCATGGGCTTCGGGGCGGAGGTCAAGAGCCGGGACGACCGCCGGGTCGGGGACCTCCTGGCCCTGGTGCAGCCCGAGGACCTGCTCAAGTTCGGGATGATCCCGGAATTCGTGGGGCGCCTGCCCGTGGTCGCCACCCTTCACGACCTGGACGAGCCGGCGCTCATCCGCATCCTCCGGGAGCCGAAGAACGCCGTGATCAAGCAGTACCAGAAGTACTTCGAGCTCGAGCGGGTGCGGCTCAAGTTCACCGACGACGCGGTGGCCGCCGTGGCCCGCGAGGCGATGAAGCGCGGCACGGGCGCCCGCGGGCTCCGGGCCGTCCTCGAGGAGGTCATGCTGGAGGTGATGTACGAGCTGCCGTCGATCCCCGGGCTCAAGGAGTGCATCGTCACGCGGGAGGTGATCCTGGCCAAGGATCGCCCGATCCTCATCTCCGAGCAGAAGGCCGAGTCCGCCTGACCCGGGCGGCCCCCGGACCCGAGCACCCCGGCAAAACCTCCGGAGCACGGGCCCGAGGAGTCGTGTACACTCAAGCCCCCTGGCAGCCGGAGGCTCATCGTGAGCCCGCCCCGCGGTCAGGCCACGTCCTGAGCTTCTTCCGAGCTCGGGTCGTCCACAGTGCGGAAGATGCAGAAGGAGCGCCTCCATGGCCGTGAAGCTGTTCGTCGGTGGGCTGTCGTTCTCCACTTCCAATGAAGGGCTCCGCGCGGCCTTCGCCGCGGTGGGGGCCGTCGAGTCCGCCAGCGTGGTGACCGATCGGGACACCGGTCGCTCGCGTGGGTTCGGATTCGTCGAGATGGCGACGGCCGAGGAGGCCAATGAGGCGGTGTCCCGGCTGAACGGGACTTCGCTCGACGGCCGCCAGATCAAGGTCGAGATCGCGAAGGGGCCGTCCGGCGGTGGCGGGCAGCGGCGCGGCGGGGGTGGCGGCGGCTTCGGCGGCGGCCACGGCGGCTGGCGCGGCGGGCGCTGAGCCGGAGGCTCTCATCGGCAGGGCCGGCCGTGGCCCGCGCCCCGGCCGGCCCTCCCCCTTCCCTCCCTCTTCCACGGTAGCCCCGGCCTGCCCGTTCCGTGACGGGAGGGCGCGCTCATGAGCGTGGGGACCCTCTACGTCGTCGCCACGCCCATCGGGAACCTCGAGGACCTGACGCTCCGCGCCCTCCGCGTGCTCAAGGAGGTGGATCTCGTCGCCTGCGAGGACACGCGGCGGACGCGTGGGCTCCTCACTCATTTCGGCATCCCCGGGGCGGTCACGAGCTACTTCGAGCACAACAAGCTGCGCAAGGGGGAAACCCTGCTCGGCGCGCTCCGCGACGGCAAGTCGCTGGCGCTCGTGACCGACGCCGGGACGCCCGGCATCTCCGATCCCGGCTTTCTCCTGGTCCGCCAGGCGCGCGAGGCCGGCATCCCGGTGGTGCCCGTGCCCGGGCCTTCGGCCGTCGTGGCGGCGCTGTCGGCCGCCGGCGTTCCCGCCGACCGCTTCATCTTCGACGGCTTCCTGCCGGTCAAGCCCGGGCGGCGGCTCCACCGCCTCGCGGCGCTCCGCGCGCTCCAGATGACCGTGGTCTACTACGAATCGCCCCATCGGCTGCTGGCCTCCCTCGCGGCCGCGGCCGAGGTCTTCGGCGAGGTGCCGATGGTGGCCGGGCGCGAGCTCACCAAGCAGTTCGAGGAGATCGTCGAGGGCACGCCCCGGACGCTCCACCGGCGCTTCGCCTCGGGACCTGTCCGCGGGGAATTCACCCTCATCATCCCGTATACTAAGAGGCCATGCGTATCCCGCGGGCCCTGACGATCGCTGGGTCGGACTCCGGCGGCGGCGCGGGCATCCAGGCCGACCTCAAGACCTTCTCCGCCTTCCGCGTCTTCGGCATGTCCGTCATCACGGCGGTCACCGCCCAGAACTCGCTGGGCGTGCAGGGAGTCGAGAACCTGCCCCCTGCCTTCGTGGCCCGGCAGCTCCGCTCGGTGCTGTCGGACTTCGGTGCCGACGCGGCCAAGTGCGGGATGCTCTCCACGGCACCCATCATCGACGCCGTCGCCGAGGTGCTGGCCGAGTGCCCGATCGGCCAGCTGGTGGTGGATCCGGTGATGGTCGCCAAGTCCGGCGACCCGCTCCTCCGCCCCGACGCGCGCCAGGCCCTCGTCGGGCGCATCCTTCCCCTGGCCCTGGTGGTGACGCCCAACCTCCCCGAAGCCGAGGCGCTCAGTGGCATCCCGGTGAGGGGCCGCCAGGCGATGGAGGAGGCGGCCCGCCGCATTCACGCGCTGGGGCCCCGGCACGTGCTCGTCAAGGGCGGCCACCTCCCGGGGGATGCGGTGGACCTTCTCTGGGACGGGCGCGCGTTCACGGCCTTCTCCGCCCCGCGCGTGGACAGCCCCAACACCCACGGCACCGGGTGCACGTTCTCGGCCGCCATCGCCGCCGGGCTGGCACTTGGCCAGTCGCTGATCGAGGCGGTGCGCCGGGCCAAGGCCTACGTGACGCGCGCCATCCAGGAAGGCTTCCAGGCCGGACGCGGGGTGGGGCAGCTGCGCCACTTCCTCACGGACTGGGCATGACCGACACCGACGACGCGAAGATGTCGTTCATGGAGCACCTGGGGGAGCTCCGCACCCGGATCATCTGGAGCCTCGTGCCCGCCGGCCTCGGGCTCCTCGTCGCGTTCCACTACTCCGACCGCATCCTGAGATTCATCGCGCGCCCGCTGGCCAAGACCGGCTCGCAGCTCGTCTTCCTCTCGCCGACGGAGGCCTTCTGGACGAGCATGAAGATCGCCATGATCGCCGGCCTGTTCCTGGCCATGCCGGTGATCCTCTGGAACGTCTGGGCCTTCGTCGCCCCGGGACTGCACAAGCACGAGCGCCGCTACGCGGGGCCGTTCGTCCTCATCGGCTCGTTGCTCTTCCTGGGCGGGGGCGCCTTCGCGCTGCTCGTGGTGGTGCCCTTCGCCATCAACTTCCTCGTGGGCTTTGGCCAGGCGCAGGGCATCAAGGACATGATCTCCGTCTCGAGCCACGTGGACTTCGTGGTCAAGTTCACGCTCGCCTTCGGCCTGGTCTTCGAGATGCCGGTGGTGATCACGCTGCTCTCCATGCTCGGGGTGGTGACGCCGCAGTTCCTGTCGCGCAACCGCAAGTACGCCATCCTCATCAACTTCCTCATCGCCGCGATTCTCACGCCGACCCCCGATGCCGTGAACCAGACGCTCATGGCCGGGCCCCTGATCGTGCTCTACGAGGTCGGGATCCTCTCCGCCCGCATCTTCGGCCGGCGCGCCAGGAAGGCCGCCCCCGCGGCGGCCCCGGCGGCCCCCTCGGACGCCAGATGAGCGCCGCGCTCGAGTTCGCTGCCCTCGACCTGCCGGAGCCGGTGCGGCAGGGGATCCGAGACGCGGGGTTCGCGGCGGCGACCGCCATCCAGGAGGCGGCGCTGCCCCTGGCGCTCAAGGGCAAGGACGTGGCGGGCCAGTCGCAGACCGGCACAGGGAAGACCGCCGCCTTCCTGATCGCCGCCTTCACCCGCTGCCTGCGCCACCCGGCGCCGCCCCGGAGCGGGCCGACGGCGCCCCGCGTGCTGATCATCGCCCCCACCCGCGAGCTGGTCGTGCAGATCCGGGCCGACGCGACCCTCCTGGGGGCCCACACGGGGCTGCGCATCCTGGCCGTCTACGGCGGCGTGGACTACGCCAAGCAGCGCGACGAGCTGGGGGAGGCCTGCGACGTCCTGGTGGGCACGCCCGGCCGGCTCATCGACTACCTCAAGCAGCACGTCTGGTCTCCGGCGCGGGTGGAGGTGCTCGTCATCGACGAGGCCGACCGGATGTTCGACATGGGCTTCATCGCCGACCTGCGCTTCATCCTGCGGAAGCTGCCGCGGCCGGAGAAGCGGCAGTCCTTCCTCTTCTCGGCGACCCTGTCCTTCCGCGTGATGGAGCTGACGTGGGAGTTCATGAACAACCCCACGCAGATCACCATCACGCCCCAGCAGAAGACGGCGGAGAACGCCGAGCAGGTGCTCTACCACGTGGGCCGCGAGGAGAAGTTCAGCCTCCTGCTCGGATTGCTCAAGCGCGAAGGCGGCAGCCGCATCCTGATGTTCGCCAACACGCGCGAGGAGGCCCGCCGGCTCGAGGATCGCCTGGGCCGCAACGGCTGGCAGGCCCGGGCCCTGACGGGGGATGTGGACCAGAAGCGGCGACTCACGCTGCTCGGCGACTTCAAGGAGGGGACGCTCCCCATCCTCGTGGCCACGGACGTGGCCTCGCGAGGACTCCACATCGAGGGCGTGAGCCATGTGATCAACTGGGACCTGCCGCAGGACGCCGAGGACTACGTCCACCGCATCGGCCGCACGGCGCGGGCGGGTGCGGCCGGCAAGGCCATCAGCCTCGCCGACGAGGCGGGGGCGCTCGAGCTCGAGGCCATCGAGAAGTTCATCGGGGAGAAGATCCGGGTCGAGTGGGCCGAGGACGACTGCTACCTGCCCGAGATCAAGCCCACCAGCGAGGAGCGCCGCCGCTACGCCGAGGAGAAGCGCCAGCGGCTGGCCGCTCGCGGCGGTCGCGACCGCGGCGGCCCGGGGCGTCCGGGCGGGACCCATGTCGGGCGGCCCGGCGGCTCGCAGGCCGGGCGACCCGGCGGGCCGTCGCGGGGCCCCCGCCGCGGCCGCAGCTAACCCGTTTCCCCCGGGCCCCGCCGGCACCGCATCACCGGCCTCCGGCCCCCAGGGCGCTCAGAAGGGCGCCCTGGGGCTAGAAGCGGCGGCGGCCGCCGAGCTGCTTCTTGCGCAGCCGGAGCGACTTCGGGGTGACCTCGAGCAATTCGTCCTCGCGAATCCACTCGAGGCACTGCTCGAGGCTCATC
>JACPIQ010000023.1 GCA_016188005.1 Candidatus Rokuibacteriota bacterium
CGTCGACGCCATGCGGCGGGAGGTGCGGTCGCACGTCAAGCGCGGCGCCGACAGCATCAAGCTCATGCTGTCGCCGGGCGTGGCGACCAAGGGCGCCAACGTCAACAGCGAGCAGTTCAGCCTCGAGGAGGTCCAGGCCGCGGTCTACGAGGCCCACAAGGTGGGACGCCCCGTGCAGACGCACGCCGTCGGCATCGGCGGCATCCGGAACGGGGTCGCGGCGGGCGTGGACTCCATCGACCACGGTCACTACCTCGACGAGGAGCAAGCCCTGCAGATGAAGGCGAAGGGCATCTACCTCGTGCCCACGTTCGGCCCCGTCCACTACTACGTCTCGAAGCGCGAGGCGGAGCCGTGGCGGATCGCCCGGGCCGAGCAGGTGGAGCCGCTTCACGCCACGTCCTTCCGGATGGCGCTCGACATCGGGGTGCCCATCGCGATGGGCTGCGACTGCGGCGCCCAGTCCCGCATGCCGAACGGCTCGAACGCACTGGAGCTGGAGCTGATGGTCAAGTACGGGATGACGCCGATGGCCGCGCTGGTCGCTGCCACGCGGGAGGCGGCCCGACTGCTGCGGATCATCGACAGCGTCGGGACGCTGGAGCCCGGCAAGGCCGCCGACCTGCTCGTGGTCGAGCGCAACCCCGTGGACGACATCTGCGTCATGCAGACGGCGGTGAAGATGGTCGTGCAGGGCGGCGTCGTGCGCCGCGACGACCTCGGGCTGGCCGGCGCCGGCACGGGCGCCGGGGCATGAGCAACCCCGACCTCTATCGCACGGCGACGCTCGTCGTCCGCCACGCCCTCGACGTCAAGCCGGGTGAAGCCGTCGCGGTCGTCACGGATCCCGGCCGCTCGCCGCGCATCGCTGGGGCCTTCATGGCGGCGCTGCGCGCCGCCGGCGCCGAGGCGGTGCTGCTCACCATGTTCGTCCGCGAGGGCCGCAAGGAGCCGCCGGAGGCCGTCCGGGCCGCCCTCGAGCGCGTGACCGCGATCATCACGCCGACGACGGTCTCCATGACCTACAGCGACACGCTGCTCGAGGCCCGGCGGCGGGGCGCGCGGGTCATGACGATGCCGCTCATCACCGAGGCGATCTTCGGCCGCGCCGGCGCCGTGGATCCCGACGAGATCGTCACGCTCACCCGGGCCCTGGCCCGGCGGCTCGCCGAGGCGCGCACCCTCCATCTGACCTCCCCGCTCGGCACCGACCTGCGCGTCAGCCTCGGCGGCCACCCCCCCGAGCTGATCGACGGCATCTGCCGGAACCCCGGGGATTACGACCAGGTCCCCTCGGGGGTGGCCAGCGTGCTGGCCGCGGAGACCGAGGGAGTCCTGGTGGCCGACGCCTCGGTGAGCCAGGTGGGGACGCCGGCGGCGCCGATCCGCTTCGAAGTGACCGCCAGCCGGATCACCGCCATCGAGGGAGGGGCCGAGGCGCGGCTGCTCCGGCGGATCCTCGAGGAGGCCGACGACCCGAACGTCTTCCACTGCGCGGCGGAGATCGGCATCGGCTGCAACCGCTGGGCCCGGCACCTGCCGTCGAGCGAATTCAGCATGGAGGGCGTCCGCGCGCACGGCTGGGTGCACGTGGGCTTCGGAGATGACCACACGCTGCCCGGCGGGACGGTCCACGCCAGGATGCACAACGACGCGCTCCTGAGCGACTGTCGGCTGATGGCGGACGGCGTCGTGCTGGCCGACGGCGGCCGGCTCGTCGTCGACAGCCTCGAGCTGCCGCGCGCCTGATTCCCACCGACGCCGGACGCCTCGTGGCGGGGCCTCGCTGCAGTCGTCGGCGCACAGCCACGCGACGGCGCTGGCCACCGGCGCCTTGACAATCCCGCCGTCTTCCCGTATTCAATTGGCATTCACGATGCTAAACGCTGTGCAGATACCTGAACCAGGCGGGGCCTGAGCCGTGGTGCGCTCCATCGAGCGCGGCATCGACGTCCTGAACCTGCTCGTCCCGCCCGGGCGGGCCATGACGCTCAGTCAGCTCAGCCGGGAGCTTGGCGCGCCGAAGAGCACCGTGCTCACCATCGTGCGCACGCTCGCCGGGCGGGGCTTCCTCGCCTACGACGCCGAGCCCCGGACGTACCGGCTGGGTCCCGCCCTCACGCGGTTCGGCGCAAACGCGCAGGCCATCGACCTGAGTGCCCTCGCCAAGCCCCACCTGGAGGCGCTGGCCGCCGGGACGAGGGAAACGGCGTTCCTCGCCGTCGTGGATGGGGGCGAGGTCTTCTACACCTGCAAGATCGACAGCCCGCAGCCCGTGCAGTACCTGGCCCAGGTGGGCGTACGGCGCCCGCTGCACTGCACCGCGAGCGGGAAGATCGGCCTGGCCTACATGCCGGAGATGGACGTGCGCGCCTACATCGCGCGCACTCGGCTCCGGCGCTACACCGCCAACACCATCACGAAGCCGGCGCGGCTCCGCGCCGAGCTGGCGGCCATCCGCCGGCGCGGGTACGCCGTCAACCGTGGGGAGTTCTTCCCCGAGCTCTTCGGCATCGGGGCGCCCGTTCGCGATCCCGCCGGCGCGGTGATCGCCTCTGCGAACCTCGGCGGTCCGCTGTTCCGCCTGAACCGGCAGACGAGCGCGTTCGCGCGCGCCGTGGTCGCCGCCGCCAACGCCATCTCCGCCGAAGTCCGGCGGGTGGGAGGGCACGTCCACATCTCCGACTGAGGGGCCGGCGTGCTGGCCGCCGTCCGGGCTTCGATCCTCTCTTCCCCCGGCCAGGGGAGGCGCACATGCGTTATCTCGTTCTCGGAGGCGCGGGGTTCATCGGTCACGAGGTGGTGCACGATCTCATCCGCTCGTCGAAGTTCGAGCGCCTCGTCGTGGCGGACCTCGACGGGGCGCGGGCGGACGCGCTCGTGGCCAGCGCGAAGGACCGCCGCGTGACGGGCGCGCGGGTCGACGTGGCCGACGCCACCGCCCTCGATCGGCTCGCCCGCGACTGCGACGTGATTGTCAACTGTACTCCCGGCCACCAGAACGTGGAGATCCTCAAGTCCGCCGTGCGGGCGCGCGTCAACTATCTCGACATCGTGGGCAGCATGATGGCCGAGGAGCGGCTCGCCCTGGACGGTGAGGCCAGGGCGGCCGGCACCACCGCCGTGATCGCCATGGGCTGCAGCCCGGGGCTCACCAATGTGCTTGCCGCGTACGGCGTCAGGCTCCTCGACCGCGCGGACGAGGTCCACATCGAGTATGCGAGCTTCCGGCCCTTCAACCCGTCGCCCGGGTTCCTCGACACCGCGCTGCGTCAGTACACGCCGCACGTGAAGTGCCCGGTGTTCACGCGGGGCGCCCTCACCTACGTGCCCGCGTTCAGCGGACTCAAGACCGTCGGCTTCCCGCCTCCCATCGGCGACGTGGATCTCTATTTCCCGCCCCATTCCGAGGTGGTCACGCTCTCGCGGTTCATCCCTGGTCTCAGGGAGGTCACCGTCCGCGGCTCCTACCACCCGGAAGTGATGCGCGCCCTCCGCGTTTTCCACGACCTCGGCCTCATGGACGAGACGCCGACGCCCATCGAGGGTCGCACGGCCACGCCGCGCGCGCTGCTCCAGGCCATCCTCGCGCGCAAGCCACTCCACTTTGGTGGCATCACCGCCTACTGTCTGCATGTCAGCGTGACGGGGCTCCGCGACGGCTGTCCGACCACGCACCGCTTCACGATCAGCCACCCGGCAGATACGGCGTGGAGCGACCTGCCGCAGCGGACGATGACTGCGCTCTGCACCTCCGTGGGGGCCCAGCTCCTGGCCTCCGCGGCGGACTTGCCGCGGGGGGTGCTGGCCCCCGAGGCGTGCCTCGATCCGGTGCCGTTCATCGAGGGTGTGGCCGCGCGCGGCATCATCGTGGACCGGCGGACCGAGCAGCGCCAGAGCTGGGGGCGCTGAGGCACCCGCCGGCATGAGATTCGGCCTCGTCCTCTCCACCATGTACCCGCTGGCCGGTCCGGCCGGCGGCCACCTCGAGGAGTGGCTCGGTGCGCTCCGCCGCGCGCGGGAGCACGCCTTCGACGCGGTCTTCGTGGGGCAGCACTACCTCCACGACGACCTCCAGATGTTCCAGCCGCTCCCGATCCTCGCGCGGGCGTGTGCGGAGCGCGGCCACCTGCGCGTCGGCAGCGCCATCCTGCTCTTGCCGCTCATGCACCCGGTGGACGTCGCCGAGCAGCTCGCCACGCTCGACGTCGTCGCGGACGGGCACCTCATCGCCGGCGTGGGGATGGGCTACCGCGAGGTGGAGTTCAAGAACTTCGGGATCGACAGACGCCACCGCGTGGAGCGCTTCGTGGAGGCCCTCGAGTGCATCCGCCGGCTGTGGACCGAGGAGCATGTCGATCACGCTGGCCGGCACTTCATGCTCCGCCACGCCGGCATCAACCCGAAGCCCCTGCAGCGTCCCCATCCGCCGCTGTGGATCGCCGCGCACGGCGACGCCGCCGTGCGCCGCGCCGCGACGCTCGGCGAGGCGTGGCTCATGAGCCCACATTCGGCGCTCGGCACGCTGGCGACCCAAGTGGAGATCTACCGCGAGGCCCGCCGCGCCGCCGGCCTCACGGGCGGGCTCTGGCCGCTCGAGCGGGAGACGCACATCGCCGCGACCATGGCGAAGGCGCACGCCGAGGCGCGGCCCTCGCTCGAGGAGAAGTACCAGGGCTACGTTCGGTGGGGGCAGGAAAAGGAGATGCCAGCAGGCGACCGGCTCGATCTGGGGTTCGAGGAAGCGGTTCCTCATCGGCGACCCCGATCACTGCATCGCGCAGATCGAGGGGTACCGGAAACGGCTCGGGATCGAGTACATGATCTTTCACATTCGCCGGCCGGGGATGTCCCAGCAGACCGTCCTCGAGCAGATTGACCTCTTGGGCCGCGAAGTGCTTCCCCATTTCCTCGGCGGGCCGTCGCGGTGAGCGGCCCACGCCGTCAGAAGGAGGCAGTCATGCTGAGACATGCCACGATCGTCATCCTGCTGCTCGTTGCGGGCGTCGCGCCCGCCCATTCCCAGGACAAGCCGGTGAAGCTGACGCTGGCGGCGGGAGGGTCGGCCGGGTCCTGGTACATCGGCGGCGCCGTCATGTCCGAGATCGTCCGCGAGGCGTTCCCGGCCATCAACGTCACGCCGGTGCCGGGCGGCGGTGTGGCGAACATGCGGACCATCCAGAAGGGAGAGGCCGACATCGCCTTCGCATTCTGGTCCACCGCCGTCGAGGCGGCCCGGGGTGACGAGCCCTTCAAGACCCCGCACGGGAAGATCCGGGCGGTCATCTCGCTGTTCCCGCTCTATCT
>JACPIQ010000024.1 GCA_016188005.1 Candidatus Rokuibacteriota bacterium
TCACCCCGCGCTCCCGCTCTACAACCATCCTACGGTCGGCACCCCCGGCCGGGGTCCACCCTAACTCGTCACGTGAGGGGACGGCTCCCGGGGGTCCCATGTTTCTGAACAGGCCGGGTCCCATACTCCTGAAAATCGACACCGGTCGCCGCGATCTCCTTGGCCGTCGCAAGCGACCGCTCGAGACTCAGGACCTTACAGACGCTCTCAACGTCGCTCAGAATGGGAGACAGGCCGCGGCGCTGCGCGCACGGTCTGCGTACCAACTACCATTTCCACGCCCCGGTCATCGCACCGCACTGCCTCCCCATGGGCGACCCTGGGTGGCTCTGCTTGGCCGGCCGTTGACACAGGCCGTGGTGCACGTCGTCGGGCGTCAACAGGGCGGGTCCCGTGGGGTGGTTCCGGCGCCGGTCCCTCCCCAAGCGCCCCTACCCGAGTGGCCGCCGGGCCGGCCACCGGGGCCGAGCACAGTGCTTGTCGCACCCCCCTCCTGTCTCACCACCCCTATTCTCTATAGGGGCTGAGACAGGTGAGGCAGGGTTCCTGAAGTGTGGTCGGGGTGAGAGGATTTGAACCTCCGACTCCCTGCTCCCAAAGCAGGTGCGCTACCAGGCTGCGCTACACCCCGACACGGACACGCGCAGTATACCGTCCGGCGCGCGGGCGGTTCAAGGCGGCGCGGCGCCGGCCCGCCAGCGGAGCAGCAGGGCGCGCGCGCGGCCGAGCGCCCGGCCGCGGTGGCTCACGGCGTTCTTGGCCTCGGCCGTAATCTCGGCGAAGGTGGCGCGGAGCGGCGGGTAATAGAAGATCGGGTCGTAGCCGAAGCCGCCGCCGCCGCGCGGCGCCTCGAGCAGCAGGCCCGCGACGATGCCCTCCACCGTGGCCTCGCGCCCGCCGGGCTCGCAGAGGGCGATGACGCAGCGGTAGCGCGCGGTGCGCCCGGCGGGCGGCACGCCGGCGAGCTCCCCGAGCATGACGGCGCAGCGCTCGGCGTCGGAGAGGCCCGGCCCGCCGTAGCGCGCCGAGAGCAGCCCGGGCCGGCCGCCGAGGGCGTCAACCTCGATGCCGGAGTCATCCGCCAGGCTGAGCGCCCCCGTGGCGGCAGCGACGGCCCGCGCCTTGCCGAGGGCGTTGTCGGCATAGGAGGCCTCGCCCTCGGGGGGGAGGACGACGCCGGGGTAGTCCGCGAGCGAGCGGATCCGGAAGGGGACGCCCTCGAGGAGCGCGGCCATCTCGCCCGCCTTGGCGCGATTGGCCGTCGCCAGGACGAGCGGCGGCTCAGAGGGCGAAGACCTTCTCCGCTCGGGCCCCGCGGGCACGCTGCTGGAGGGAGACGAGCTGGGCGATGCCGCCGCCGGCCAGGGCGAGCATCTGATCGAGCCGGTCGCGGCCGAAGGGCGCCTGCTCGGCGGTGCCCTGCACCTCCACGAAGGCGCCGGCGGCCGTCATCACCACGTTCATGTCCACCTCGGCGGTCGAGTCCTCGATGTAGTCGAGATCCAGCACGGGCCGGCCGCCGATGATGCCCACGCTCACCGCCGCCACGCACTCACGCAGCGGCGAGCCAGGCAGCGTCCTCGCCTCCACCAGCCGGCCGAGGGCATCCGCCAGCGCCACCCAGGCCCCCGTGATGGCCGCCGTGCGCGTGCCGCCATCGGCCTGGATCACGTCGCAATCCATCCACACGGTGCGCTCGCCCAGCTTCGTCATGTCCACCACCGACCGGAGGGATCGGCCCACGAGCCGCTGGATCTCCTGGGAGCGCCCGCTGGGGCTACCGCGCTCGCGCCCCGTGCGCGTGTTGGTGGAGCGCGGCAGCATGCCGTACTCGGCCGTGACCCAGCCCTTGCCCTGCCCCTTGAGGAAGCGCGGCACCTGCTCCTCGACGGAGGCCGTGCAGATGACCTTGGTGTCGCCGAACTCCACGAGCACCGACCCCTCGGGGTGGCGCAGGTAGTCGCGCGTGAGCGTGACGGGGCGGAGCTGCTCCGCGCGGCGGCCGTCGTGCCGCGGGGCGGGAGCGCTCATGCATCGATCCTTGGCGCACGTTCGCCAGTCTGATCGTCACGCCTGAATGTGGAAAACCTCGCGTGGCGGTTGGGCCTCTTCGCGCAAGCGCCTTCTTCGTCACGCCTGAATGTGGAAAACCTCGCGTGGCGGTTGGGCCTCTTCGCGCAAGCGCTCATCGGGGGGGGGGCGTCCGCTCCGCGCGGGCGCGGGCCGCCTGGGCCGTGCGCATGCGCTGGTCCCAGCGACGCTTGTACTCGCTGAGGCCGGCATAGATGGCGCGGGCGGCGGCCTCCCGGTACTCGGAGGTGGCGAGCTTGCGCTCCTCCCGGGGATTGGTGAGGAAGCCGATCTCCACGAGGATGGCGGGCATGGCCGCGCCGCCCAGGACGTAGAAGCCGGCCTGCTTGACCCCGCGGTTCACGAGGCGCATGGACTGCGTCATGGAGTCCTGCACCGTCTCGGCCAGGAAGCTCGACTCCTGCTGGAACTCGGACTGGGCGAGGTCCCAGAGGATGCTCCGGAGGAGGTCCGTCTTCTGACGGGAGGCCGGCGTCTCGAGCTGCACCGCGCCGTTCTCGATGGCCGCCACCTGGCGCGCCTCGGTGTCGCTGGCCTCGGAGGAGAGGAAGTAGGTCTCCACCCCCTCGGACACCGCGCGGGGGTGGGCATTGGCGTGAATGGACACGAAGAGGTCGGCGCGCTGCTTGTTGGCGAAGTTGGTGCGCTCGCGCAGCGGGATGAACACGTCCGTACTCCGCGTCAGCGCCACCTTGACGCCGAGCCCGTCCTCCGCCATGCGCGCGACCCGGCGGGTCACGTCCAGCACCACCTCCTTCTCCTGGAGCCCGCTCGGCCCCACGGCGCCCGGGTCGTGGCCGCCGTGACCTGCATCCAGCACGATGAGCCGGAGTGGCTCCATGCCGGGCCCGGCGCCGTCCGGGCCGGCGGGCTGCTTCGGACGGTGGATGTCGATCACGATGCGGGGCGGATCCTGGAGGGTGAAGTCCTTGACCTCTCCGGCCCGACTGGCCAGGGCCACGCGCAGCACGGCATCGCCATTGGCAGGCGCGAGCCTCAGCCCGTCGACGAGACCATCGTCCACCTCCTGGGCCTGCGGCGCCTGGAGCCCGAGGCCTGCGAGGCGCACGCGGACCTCGTCCCGGCTCGCCTCCACGGTGTAGGGGATGGCCCCCGCCGTCTCGATGACGACGCGCGTGAAGGACGGATAGGAGCGCAGCCGCAGGTCCTCGAAGGCCACGGAGGGGCGCTGGGGCCGGGGTGGGGGCTTGGGCGCGGCGGCCGCCACCCGCACCAGCATGACGCCGGGGGCGAGCTTGGCGAGCCCCTTGCCGAGGAAATCATCGGGCAGCAGCCAGCCGGCCGAGCCCACGCGAGGCGGGGACTGGAGGGTCACGGGGGCGCCCAGCAGCGTGATGCGCGACTGGTTCTGGGTGAAGGAGGCCGAGCGCGAGCCCACGGTGAGCGTTCCGCGCGAGCCCTTGACCTTCCACGTGCCCTTGAGGAGCGCCGCGAGCCGCTCGGCGGAGACGTACACGCCTCCCTCGCCCAGGGCCGTCTGGGTGAGGGAGCCGAGGGCACCGCTCTTGGACCTGAGCTCGATGGTGGCCGGGCGCGCCGCCTCCGTCGCTCCGGACCACATCGCCAGGAGCGCCGCGCACAGCAGCCATCCGCTCATCCGGTATCGCATCAGCCCTGGTCTCTGCGGTACGGGACATTGTATCAACCGGGCCCGGGGCGACGAAGCTTTCCGCCGCGGGGCTGCCAGGCGATCCCCACGGCCTGCGCGACGCCGGAGGCGCCCGCGGGATGGCCGCCCTTCCCCAGAGCGATGTGGACCCGCGCGGGAGGCGTGGATCACCCCGCGGCCCCGGCAGCGGCAGGCGGAGAGTGCCCGCTGCTCGCCCTCAGAATCCCTCCATGCCGCCGCTCACGTGGAGCACCTGGCGGGTGATGTACTTCGAGACTTCTGGATGAGCGCGTCGCGGAAGTCCCCCGCATTGTTGACGAGGATGTCCACCGTCCCCCATGCGGCGACGGCCCGCGCCATCATGGCCCTCACCTCGTCCGTCCGCGTCACGTCGGCCTCATGGGCCAGTGCCTCGCCTCCCTGCCTCCGCACCAGCCCCACCGTCTCCTCGGCCCGGGCCCCCGCCCTGTCATTGACGAGCATCCGCGCCCCCGCCCCCGCGAGACAGAGCGCCATGCCCCTCCCCAGATCGCCGCCAGCCCCGGTGATCACCGCCACCTTCCCATCCACTCTCACGGTGTCACTCCTCGACGGGCATGGTCACGGGCTCGCCTGCGCCATAGAAGTACGCCCCGCGCCCGGCGGCCCCGCCGACCACGGCGATCTCGAAGCACTCGGGGGTCTCCACCACCGGCAGCGCCAGGTCGGGATGGTCGGCCAGCCAGGCCAGCTCCGGGTGGGCGGCCTCCATGGCCTTGGGCTCCTTGTTGAGCATGAGCGTCCTGAACGGCAGCCTGGCCGCGCGGTAGAGCGCCTGCTGAAGCTCCCGCCGCCCCCACCCCGCCCGGGCGAAGAGCTGGGCGTGCTCCGGGCAGATGAACAGGGTGTTGTGCTCTTTCTCCTCGGTCTTGTAGCGCGGATCGGCCCGCCGGCCGATGAGCCAGAGCGCAGTACCCACCTGCGCCACGTTGGTGGCCGCGGTGGCGAAGACCGCCACGAGGTCCTCGGGCGTCGTGCTCCTGAAGTCGTGGAGCTCGCAGATCCCGTAGACGAAGTGCACGGTGACGCTGCTCTGCTCGCGGGACATGCCCCTCGTGACGTGGTACGGCTCCCAGGGGCTCCCGGCCTGGTTCTCGGCGCAGCAGAGGCTGTACTTCAGCGGCGAGCCGATGGTGTCCATGTCCGAGACGCCCACGTAGGTGTGCCCCACGTTCATCATCGTGAGCCTCACGGCCCGCCCCAGCACCGTGTTGCTGGCCGACGGCGCCCCCGGCCCGAGCGCACACATGCCCGAGTTGAGCCCGGCCAGATGCGCCCGCGGCCCATTGACCAGCACCAGCGGGGCATGCGGCCCCGTGGACATGGCCTTGTTCCGGATGTACATCTTCGGCTCCGCAAGGCACTTCACCGCGGCGATGAGGAGCGGCAGATGCACGGGCGCGCAGCCCGCCATGACGGCGTTCACGGCGAGCTTCTCGACCGTGGCGATGCCGAAGCCGGGCTCGAGGGTCGCGATGACCTCGGCGGGGTCACGTGTCGTGCCGCGGAGCATGGCCTCCACGGCGCGCGGCGTGGGCGCCACCAGCGGGAAGGCGTCACTCCAGCCGCGGGCGAGGAAGTCGCGGTTCATCCCCTCCCAGGCCTCGAGGAGATCGCCCCCCTCGTAGACGAGCCGCTCCTCGCCCTGCGGCCGGGCCTCCTCGGCCCAGGCCTCCACCGGGGCCGTCAGCCCCGCGACCACCTGCTCGACGGCGGCCCCGGCCATCCGGTGGACGTCCTCTGGCCGCTGATTGGTGAAGGGCAGCGGCACCACGGCCAGCGGCAGCCCCGAGAGCCCGAAGGAGAGCGCGCTGCGCCGGGCGTCGGCGACGAAGTGCTCGGCGGTGAAGATGACGGTGGGCACGCCCCGCCGCTCCAGCTCGACCATGTCGTGGACACCCCACGACGTGCAGGACCCTCAGTCGTTGGTAGTGCCGACGACGGCCTGCACCTCCGAGGCGATGCGGTCGGCGTCCTCCGCCGTGCAGTGGCGCATGAGCCAGCCCACGGAGCCCGTGTAGCGGCGGAAGTTGATTCCGGGGAAGCGGGCGGCGAGGAGTGCCTCGGTCCTGTCCAGGGCGGCATCCCCCCCGGCCTTCATGTTCCAGTAGAGTCCCACCGTCGCCCCCGCGAGATCCCGGAGGCGGGCGGCCGGCTTCACCGAGTGCTGGACCGTGCGGGCAACAGGGTTCTGGATCTCCAGTCGGGCCATGGCACGCTCCTCCCTGTGGTGAGAGTGGCGCCGATGATCCGCCCGAACGCCCGCGCCTGTCAACCGGCCGGGAGCGGCGCCCCGGGCGGGGGAGCGCCCTCGACGAGGTGTGACAGGTCAGGCATCCCTTGTCCGTCGCCACCTTCCAGCCTTTCGGGATGCTGCCCGGTCCGGGGATTGCCGGGCTCGTCTCCCCGTCACGGGCGCGCCCGGGAAGATTGACGGTCGGGCCGGCGAGGGGCATACTTGTCTTGCAAGTATTACAGGGAGGTGCGTGAGATGCCCGTGTCGGTATCGGTTCGGCTTCCGGACAAGACCGCGCAGGCCCTGGACGACCTTGCCAGCGCCACAGACCGCCCGCGGACCTATCTGATCGTGAGAGCGCTCGAGGCGTATCTGGCGGATCACGCCGACTACCAGGTTGCGCTCGACCGGCTGCGGGACAAGGACGATCCGGTAATCTCCTCCGGGGAGCTCCGACGGCGCCTTGGCCGCAAGGATTGAGTACAAGGCGTCAGTCGCGAAGGACCTGCGGAAGCTCGATCGCGCCGAGGCGATTGGGGCCGTGAGCAGGCTCGAGCGGGTCCTGGCGGCCGAGGGGCTCCGGGGCGAGGCGCTCTCCGGGGAGTTCGCCGGCAGGCTGAGGATCGGGGACCTCCGCGTGATCTACGCGAGAACCGACGAGGGCTACCTCGTCCTCCGGATCGGGCACCGTCGCGACGTGTATCGAAGGGGGCGACCAGCCGAGTGACGGATCCGCCCCTACCTGGGGGTGAATGGCACGGGGATCCCCAGGCGGGACTCAGACCTGGCGGGGCGCCTGGGCAAGCGGCCCGGCGGCACCGCGACGGCGCGCAAGGGGAAAGAGCCTCGACGGGCGGCTTGACGGGTCCGTCGGCCGCGCTGTATCAGGGGAGGTGGCGCCCGCGCGGGCCGCCTGGATTCAGCCCTCGGGAGGGGTCATGCCGGACGATCCAACGCAGGCGGCCATCCAGCGCGAGGAGGCCGGCCTCGATGCAGCCTCGCTCAAGCGCTCGCTCGTCAACCACCTCGTCTACTCGGTGGGCAAGGACTCCATCACCGCCACCACGCGCGACTGGTTCTATGCCGCGGCCTACATGACGCGCGATCGCCTCATCGAGCGGTGGATGGAGACCATGCGCAGCTACTACCGCCGCGACGCCAAGCGGGTCTACTACCTCTCCATGGAGTTCCTCATGGGGCGCACGCTGATGAACAGTCTGCTCAACCTGGGCTTCGCCGAGGAGTGCCGCCAGGCGCTCGCGGAGATCGGCCTCGACCTGCAGCAGGTGCGCGAGGTCGAGCACGAGGCCGCGCTCGGCAACGGCGGCCTCGGGCGGCTGGCGGCGTGCTTCCTCGACTCCATGGCGACGCTCGACCTGCCCGGCTACGGCTTTGGCATCCGCTACGAGTACGGGATGTTCGCGCAGCGCATCGAGGGCGGCTGGCAGGTGGAGCACCCCGACAACTGGCTGCGCTACGGCAACCCCTGGGAGTTCCCGCGCCCGGAAGTCCTGTACCCGGTCAAGTTCCACGGACGCGTGCTGCAGTACGCCGACGCGGAGGGCCGCCTGCGCCACCAGTGGGTGGATACCGATGACGTGATGGCGATGGCCTACGATACCCCCATTCCCGGCTACGCGACCCACACCGTCAACAACATGCGGCTCTGGGCAGCCAAGGCGACGCGCGATTTCGACCTCCACTACTTCAACGAGGGCAACTACATCAAGTCCGTGCAGGCCAAGAACGAGTCGGAGAACCTGTCCAAGGTGCTCTACCCCGACGACACCACGGCGATGGGGCGCGAGCTGCGCCTCAAGCAGCAGTACTTCTTCGTCTCCGCCTCGTTGCAGGACATCGTCTACCGCTACCGGAAGTTCCACGAGCGCTTCGACGAGCTGCCGGACAAGGTCGCCATCCAGCTCAACGACACTCACCCGTCCATCGCCATCGCCGAGCTGATGCGCATCCTGGTGGACCTGCATCACCTGGAGTGGGACGCCGCGTGGGACATCACCGCACGCACGTTCTCCTACACCAACCACACGCTCATGCCGGAGGCGCTGGAGACCTGGCCGGTCGGCCTCCTCGAGAGCATGCTGCCGCGCCATCTGCAGATCATCTACGAGATCAACCATCGCTTCCTCAGGGCCGTGATGCACCAGTATCCCGGCGACACCGAGGTGCTGCGCCGCATGTCCATCGTGGACGAGAGCGGCGGCCGGCACATCCGCATGGCGCACCTCGCCATCGTCGGCAGCCACAGGGTAAACGGCGTGGCGCAGATCCACACCGACCTCATGAAGCGGACCATCTTCGGCGACTTCGACCGCTTCTATCCCGGCAAGATCGTCAACGTGACCAACGGCATCACGCCGCGTCGCTGGCTGAACCAGGCCAACCCGCGCCTGGCCGCGCTGATCACCTCGCGCATCGGCCACGGCTGGGTGAAGGACCTCGGCCAGCTGAAGCACCTCCTGCCGCTGGCCGATGACGCCGTCTTCCGCGCGGAGTTCCGCGCGGTCAAGCGCGCCAACAAGGAGCGCCTGGCCGCCCTGCTGAGAGAGCGGTGCGGCATCGAGGTCAGCGCGGACTCGCTGTTCGACGTGCAGGTCAAGCGGATCCACGAGTACAAGCGGCAGCTCCTCAACCTGCTGCATGTGGTCACCCTGTACAACCGCCTGCGGGGCGAGCCATCCGACGCCCCCCCCGCGCGCACGGTGATCTTCGGCGGCAAGGCGGCGCCCGCCTACGCCATGGCCAAGCTGATCATCAAGCTCATCAACGACGTGGCCGACATCGTCAACAACGACCCGCGCGTCGGCGGCCGGCTGAAGGTGGCGTTCGTGCCCAACTACGACGTCTCGACCGCCGAGGACATCATCCCCGCAGCGGATCTCTCCGAGCAGATCTCCACCGCGGGCACCGAGGCCTCCGGCACCGGCAACATGAAGCTGGCGCTCAATGGCGCGCTCACCATCGGCACGCTCGACGGCGCCAACATCGAGATCCGCAACGAGGTGGGGCAGGACAACATCTTCATCTTCGGGCTCGGCGCGGAGGACGTCCAACGCCTGCGCTCCAGCGGCTACCGCCCGCTGGACGTGTACGAGGCCCAGCCGGAATTGAAGCAGGTGCTCGACATGATCGCCTCGGGCTACTTCTCGCCGGACGAGCCCACGCGCTTTCGGCCGCTGGTGGACGCGCTACTTCACGGCGACCACTACCTCCTGCTGGCCGATTACGCCTCCTACCTCGGCTGCCAGCGGGAGGTCGAGGCGACCTACCGCGACCAGGAGCGCTGGGTCCGCAAGACGATCGCCAACGTCGCGAGCATGGAGAGATTCTCCAGCGACCGCAGCGTGCGGCAGTACGCCGCGGAGATCTGGCACACGAAACCCGTGGCACGGCCGGGCGGCGCGGGCACGCCCTCGCCGGTGGCGTGACCGGCCGCGGCCGGACCGCCCCCGCCGCCGCGACCCAGGATGACCACGAGGAGGCGAAAGAGCGAGAGGCCCGCACCGATTCTCGGTGCGGGCCTCGGATATGGTGGAGGCGGTGGGCATCGAACCCACGTCCGGAAACCCTCGGCGGCAGGCATCTACATCCGTGGCCGGCTTACTTCCGCTCTCGCCGCCCGCCCCTCCAGCCGGCGGGATTGTCGGGCGGCCAGCCCCTGCGGATCTCGCCCCTCACCCCGGGGCGGGGCTCGGAGCCAGTCACCAGAGTATGACGTCCTTGACCGGGCCCTGATGACTCGACCCGGAGGACGCTGGCGGGTGTTAGGCCGCCAGGGCTAGCTGTGTGTTGGCAGCTAGTACTGTGCCCCCGGTTTTACGAGGAGAGAGCACCTCGGGATGCCGCCTGCACCTCACTGATCCCCGTCGAAACCAGTCGCCCCCTTACCTGGGGCGGGCACCCGGGCTGTCGCCCGCCCATCTTGTTCACCTGGGGTGGGCGCCCGGGCTTCGCCACGCCCACCCCCGCCGGTATCCCGCTCCGTGCGAGATCCCCTGGCGCGATCTCAGTCGCCGTCAACCCTGGTGTGTCAGCCGCGACTGTGCGTTCTTGCTTCCTTGGCCATCTCGCGCTTGACCTCGCGCTCGCGGATGGCGGCGCGCTTGTCGTGGAGCTTCTTGCCGCGCGCGAGCCCGATCTCGAGCTTCGCGCGCCCCTCTTTGAAGTATAGACGAAGGGGGACCAGCGTCAACCCGCGTTCGGCCACCTTCCCCGTGAGCCGCGTGATCTCCCGTCGGTGCAGCAAGAGCTTCCGCGGCCGCTCCGGGTCGTGGTTGGCATCCGTGCCGTGGTGATAGGGGGCGATGTGACAGCCGAAGAGCCAGGCCTCGTCCCGCTGGATGCCGGCGTAGGAATCCTTGAAGTTGACCTCGCCCTCGCGCAGCGACTTCACCTCGGTGCCCCTGAGAGCCAGTCCCGCCTCGTAGGTCTCGAGGATGTCGAAGTCGTGGCGGGCCTTCCGGTTGGTGGCGATGAGCTTCTCGGCGGCCATCGAGCCCCCTTGACTTCACGGGTCGGGTCGGTATGCTAATGGTCCTGTTCGGGCCGAAGTGGCGGAATTGGCAGACGCGCATGATTCAGGGTCATGTGCCCGCAAGGGTGTGGGGGTTCGAGTCCCCCCTTCGGCACCACCGATAATCAACGGCTGACCCCGGCGGCTCCCTCCAAAGTGTACCTCGGCCCTGGCCTCGTGTGCTGAGCTTGCTGATGACGTGCGCGCGCAGCTCGAGCTCCTCGCCCGCCGCGTGCCGGTGGGCCTGCCCCTGGTGGTGACGCTGATCGGCGCCGTCCTGGCGCGCGCCGCGGGCATCGTCCGCGTCCCCATCTCGGTCGAATGACGGTATCATCGGCAGGGCCGGAGGGGGTGTCGAGCCATCGGCGGCGAGGGACCGCTCGGGCCAGGGCCACCAGCGTGGAACCGAAGATCAAGGTCTGGGTCACCTTCGAGGCGGTCAAGTTCGGCGACGGGCGCGCCGCGCTCCTCGACCTCATCGATTCGCTCGGCTCCATCAGCCAGGCCGCGGCGCGCGCCGGCATGTCGTACCGGAACCTCTGGGGCTACCTGCGCGAGCTCGAGGCCGCGGCCGGCTTCAGATTCCTCGAGCGGCGGCGCGGCGGAGGCCCCCGGGGCGGCACCCGGCTCACCGGCGAGGGCCGCGCGTTCCTGCGACGCTACCGGCGCTTCCGCCGCGCCATGGATCTGGCGGCAACCCGCCACTTCAGGCGGTCCTTCCCCGAGCGGTAGGCTGCCAGCCTTTCTTCTTGCAATTGTGCTCTGTCCAGCATATTAGTCTCGGGCGAAGAGCTCACTCCGTCCGACATGAGACTCTGGGGCAACGAGTACGACCTGCGCGAGGCTGCGGGCGCCTTCGGCGACCTCGGCACCCTCATCCCCTTTCTCGTCGGTTACCTGACCATCAGCAAGCTCGACCCGGTGGGCGTGCTCGTGGCCTTTGGCCTCTTCAAGGTCGTGGCCGGCCTGTACTTCAGGACCCCCATGCCCATCCAGCCCATGAAGGCCATCGGGACCGTGGCCATCAGCCAGGCCGGCGCCATCACCCCGGGCGCCATCTGGGCCTCCGGCCTCTTCACGGGGATCCTCTGGCTGGTCATGGGGCTGACGGGCGCGGTGAGCTGGATCGCCCGACTCACGAGCCGCCCGGTCGTCCACGGACTCGTCCTGGGGCTGGGGCTCGCCTTCATGCTGGAAGGGCTCCGGCTCATGGCCGACGACTCCCTCATGGCGATCCTCGCCGTGAGCCTCACCTTCGTCCTGCTCTCGCGCGAGCGCGTCCCGGCCATGCTCATCCTCCTGCTCCTCGGCGCCGCCGTCGCCATCGCCCGGCAGCCCGGGCTGCTGGGCGAGCTGGGCAGCATGGCCTTTCGCTTCCAGCTGCCGCGCCTGGCGCTCGCACACCTGCGATGGGAGGACACCCTGACCGGAGTGTTCGTCCTCGGCCTGCCACAGGCCGCCCTGACGCTGGGCAACGCGATCATCACGACGGTCGAGGAGAACAACACCCTGTTCCCGGACCGGCGCATCACCGTCCGCCACGTCGCCGTCGACCACGGGCTCATGAATCTGCTGGGCACCTCGCTGGGCGGGGTCCCGATGTGCCACGGCGCCGGCGGCATGGCCGGCCACGTCCGCTTCGGCGCCCGCACGGGCGGCTCGCTGGTCATCCTCGGCGTCCTCGTGCTCTTCGTGGGCCTCTTCCTGGCGGACTCGGCCGCCACGCTGTTCAAGCTCTTCCCCTCCTCGGTGCTCGGCGCCATCCTCTTCTTCGCGGGGCTCGAGCTTGCGGCGGGCTCGCAGGGCGGCGGCGTCGACAGGAACGACCGCTACGTGTTCCTCGTCACGGCGGGCGTGTCCATGTGGAACATGGGCGCGGGGTACCTCGCCGGATTGCTCCTGTGGCACGCCATCCGGCGGGGCTGGTTGAGGGCGTGACCCTCTCTCTCGCCCGCGCGCGACCGGGGAGTCAGCGCAGTCGAGTCGGAGGCGGGGGCGGCCGGTAGCCGAGCATCCGGTCGTAGAGGTCGGTGCGGCGGTCGGAGAAGGGATCGGCCAGCTCCGTCCAGTGCCGGTAGCGGGCCTGGGCCAGGCCGTCAGACACCCAGGTAGAACTTCTTCACGAGCTCGTTCTCGGCCAGCTCCCGGGTGCTCCGCCCCTCGAACTCGATCCTGCCGTGGACGATGATGTAGCCGCGGTCGGCGATCTTGGTGGCCTGGTTGAAGTTCTGCTCGGCCATGAGCACCGTGAGGTTGTGGCGCTCCTTCAGCTCCTTGATCGTGGCGATCACCCGGCTGACGAGGATGGGCGCGAGCCCCACCGAGGGCTCGTCCACCAGCAGGATCCGGGGCTCCGACATGAGCGCGCGCGCCACGGCCAGCATCTGCTGCTCGCCGCCGCTCATGCTCCCCGCGAGCTGCCGCCTCCGCTGCTGGAGGATCGGGAAGGTCTCGAGGCAGGCCTTCAGGTTGCGGTCGATCTCCCGGCGGGCTTCGGGGCGGTAGGCGCCGAGGAGCAGGTTCTCCTCCACCGTGAGCTTGGGGAAGAGGCGGCGCCCCTCCGGGACCAGGGTAACGCCGAGGTTCACGATCTCCTCCGTGGATCGGCCTACCAGGTCCATGCGCTGCCCGTCCACCTCCAGGGCGATCTGGCCGCTGGTGGGCTCAATCAGGCCCATGATGCACTTGATGAGGGTGCTCTTGCCATTGCCGTTGGTGCCGAGCAGCACCACCGTCTCGCCCTGGCTGGCCTCCACCGAGACGCCGTGGAGCACGCGCACGGCGCCGTAGCCGGCATGGACGTCCGAGACGACGAGCCTATTCCCCAAGGTAGGCGGTCTCCACGCGCTTGTTGTTCACCACCTCGTCGGGAGAGCCCTCGG
Organism: Candidatus Rokuibacteriota bacterium; assembly: GCA_016188005.1. Classification (NCBI taxonomy): domain Bacteria; phylum Candidatus Rokuibacteriota; species Candidatus Rokuibacteriota bacterium. Next base: position 13,410 of record JACPIQ010000024.1, read on the forward strand.
CGATCTTCTCGCCGGCGTCCAGCACGGCGATCCGCTGCGAGAAGCGCATCACCGCCCGCATGATGTGCTCGATCATGATGATCGTGATGCCGCGCTCGCTGAGCCCGAAGAGGATGGGCAGGATGGCGTCCACCTCGGCGTGGGACAGCCCCGCCATGGCCTCGTCCGAGATCAGAAGCCGGGGCTTCGCGGCCATGGCCCGCGCCAGCTCGAGCTTTCGCATGTCGATCCCGGTGAGATCGGCGGGCCGGGCCTGCGCCTTGGCGTCGAGCCCCATCAGCCGCAGGATCTCCATGGCCTCGGAGGCCACGGCCGATCGGGGCACCTGCCCGTGGGCCGCGTACTCGAGCGGGATGCAGAGGTTCTCGAGCACGGTCATGCTGGTGAAGGGCCGCGGGATCTGGAAGCTCCGGCAGATACCCAGCCGGGTCCGCTGATGGGCGGGAAGCGTCGTGATGTCCTTCCCGCGGAAGACCAGCGTCCCCCCGTCGGTCCCGAGCGCGCCCGAGATGCAGTTGATGAGGGTGGTCTTGCCCGAGCCGTTGGGGCCGATGAGCCCGAAGCGTTCCCCCTCCCGCACCTCCAGGCTCACCTCGTTGAGCGCCCGGAAGCCGCCGAAGCGCTTCGTCACGCCCCGAACCTCCAGCAGGGCTGCCATCAGCGGCTCCTTCGATGGAACAGCCGCTGGGCCAGGCCGACGATCCCCTGCGGCGCCAGCATGACGAAGGCCACCAGCACGATGCCCACGATGAGGAGGTTCAGCTCCGAGGCGATCGTGACGGTGGCCACCTGCTGGGCGGTACCCAGCAGGACGGCCCCGATGATGGGGCCGACCCACGTCGTCGTCCCGCCGATCATCGGCATTGCCAGGCTGTTGACCGCGTAGTCGAGGCTGAACACCGACCCCGGCTCGACGAGGGTCACGTAGTAGGGGAACGGCGTCCCCGCCACCCCCATCAGA